>CANGQQ010000018.1 GCA_947456025.1 Chitinophagaceae bacterium
ATGGTTTTATTCTTGACGTTCTGCGCCAATACTTTTGCCGTTTGCGCCATGGTATCGGTGCCGTGTGTAATAATGATTTGATCTTCTTCGCATTGAACGCATTGATGAACGATCAGTTCGCGGTCTTCATCGGTCATTTCGAGACTGTCAATCATCATCAGGGTTCGAATTTCAACCGGAATCCGGCAACGACCCATTTCCAGCAAATCGTGCATGTGGGTGTCCTTAAAATAAAGCTGACCGGTGATCTCATTGTATTCTTTATCAAATGTGCCGCCCGTAATAAAAATGCGTATGGCCATAGAAGAAATTTACATCATGAATGTAAGAAACATCTTTGAAAGGGTTCCGAACAAAGAAAAAGGAGTAACGATTGGTTACTCCCTGTACTACAGTTGAACAGTTCCGTTGTCAGATGGCAAGGCCTTCGTTGTTGATGAAGTTCACCAAGGCGGCACTGTTTTTTAAATTTAATTTTTTGAGAATGTTATGACGGTGTACTTCCACTGTTTTGAGTGAAATATTCAATGCGGTCGCAATTTCTTTTGAAGAGAGCCCGTCTTTAATGTATTTGATGATTTCCAGTTCACGATTGGAAAGCGAGTTGGCTCCGGATGTCGTATCATCTTCAAACATCTGTTCGGAGAGAATGGTTTTCACTTCGGAACAGATGTAGCGGTTGCCGCTCGTTACTTCCATAATAGCCTCAAACATTTCCTGTTGCGGTGAGTTTTTGGTAACATACCCGTGTGCGCCCAATTTCAGTAATTTCTTTACATAAGCCGGTTGCGAATGCATCGATACACCGATGATTTTACTTGCAGGAGAATATTTACGAATTTGTTCGGTAGCCTCAATACCGCTGATGGGTGACATGTTGATATCGAGCAGCACCACTTTGGGGCGTAATTGTTGTGCCAGAGAGATTGCTTCTTCGCCATTGCTGCATTGTGCAATAACGGAAAATCGGGGATCACTGTTTAAGATAAAACTCCAGGTCTCACGGATCAGTTTATGATCATCCGCAATAAGAATCGTAATTTTTTCCATTATTTGGTTCTTTGGTTTATAGGAATACTGACTGCCAACTTACAACCTTCGCCGGGTTTTGATTTTAAGTTAACCGTTCCGCCGAGCATTTCGGCACGACTCATCATATTTTTAAGTCCGAGTCCTTTTTTCACCGATTCATACTCAAAACCTTTTCCGTCATCTGTCATGATCAAATCTACATTATCTTTTTCACTAAACAGTTCAACCACCACAGATTTTGCATCTGCATGCTTAATGACATTATTTACATTCTCCTGAACGATCCGATACAAAGTTAGTTTTGAATTGACAGAAAGCAAATTTTCTATTTCAGGATCTGAATAGAATTCGGTTTCCAGCACATTGGTCATACGAATAATAGCAAACAGATCATTCATGGCCGCAATCAAACCAACATCATCAATGTTCGAAGGAACAAGAGAGCGGGATACATTTCGAATCTCCCGGATGATTTCGTTGACATTTTTGGTACATTGTTCCAACATCTGATCCTGGTATTTTTTCTGGACCAGATCCAGCAACAGGCGGGTTGTTGTAAGCATTTGGCTTACATTGTCGTGCAATTCCTTTCCAATATCGGCGCGCTCTTTTTCCTGTGCGTCTACCGCAGCCTGTGCAATCTGCTTTTGGCGATTGCGTTCTTCCAGGATCAGTTCTTCTTCCAGTTTCACACGATCCGAAATATCTTCCATGGCACCTACTACACGAACAGGGAGGCTCTCTTTATCCAGAATCATGTAGCCACGGTCAATGATGTTGGCATACGATCCGTCCTGTCTCTTAAATCGGTACTCACATTGCCAGTTGTGATTTTCCGTCTGCTGTAAAAACAAACGTATACTTTCGGATGCTCGTTTTTTATCATCGGGATGCAAATGTTCTTCCCAAAAGCCCATACTGGCATCGTCATTCAAATTCGTATATCCAAAAAGATGCATGAATCCTTCACTTCGGGTGATGGTATTGCCAAGTATATCGTAATCCCAGATAGCTTCATTCGTCATGGCCTTGGATACCAGACTGTAACGTTCATTGCTCAGTTTCAACTCCGCTTCAGCGGCTTTTTGTTGCGTGATATCTCTGTGTGAAGCAATGACCATTCCCTCTTCCAAGATGGGAGTCGCCGTCCAGGCAATCCATTTCACCACACCGGATTTGGTAATGATTCTGTTTTCAAAATAGCTGACAGAATGCCCGGATGTAAGATCCAATAACTTTTTTAATACGTCCTTACGATCATCGGGATGCACATAATGAAGAGGGTGTAACACGCGTGCCTCCTGTTCCGTATAGCCACAAAACATTTCAAAGGCCGGATTGACCCTTATATAACGTCCATCTAAACCCGCAATGGTCATGATATCGGAACTGATGCTGAAAAACCGATCCAACACCATTTCCTTCTTCCGCTTCTGGATCTCGGTACCAATCAGACTTCCAACAATGGAAATTAATTTTTCAATGCGTTCCACCCGCCGTTTGGGCGAGAAAGAAAACAGGTAAATGGAACAAACGACCTGGCCTTCATTTAAAACAGGAATCGACAGTACAGATTTAAACTCCGATTCAAGAGCCATTTTTTTGCGAACCAGAGAATTGTCTGCCGCTAAGTCTTCAATCCAAAATGGTTTCAAATTTTTATAGGCAGGGGTTTCGGCATAACGGTTACGCTTGTACTCTTCCATCCGAGTACGGGAAATAAAGCCTCTTATTAGATCTGCTTTTGGATTCCTGGGATTGTATTCCGACAAGTCATTCCGGATGGATGAATGATCGTAAACAGGCATCCATAGTTCGATCAGGTCCCAATCAGCAAAATTTCGGATTTTATTCAGAGCCGTCGTTAAATTTTGATAGAGCGGAGTATTTTCAATCAAAATATTGGAGACATCATACGATAACTGACTTTCCTGCTGGTGATAAAACGACTCCGTTACATCGTGCACAAGAATCATACGGTAACTTTTTCCGTCGAGATCCATGGCATGTTGTTCAATGTTTACATACAGAACATCGCCGTTTTTGGTGAGGTGCTGTTGTGAGGATTCATGGATGAATTTGGAAATATATGTTCCGTTTTTACTGATCTGTTGCTGCGATGATTCATGGATGAACTTGGAGATAAACTGTCCGTAAAGCGGTTTTTCTTTCAGCAGATCCGCGTAATTCATACACAACAGTTCTTCCTGACTGTATGCATAGGTTTCGGAAGCCTTCCTGTTGAAACTTTCAATTTGAAAGGTTTCCGGATTGACCAGAAAAATGGGGTGCGGCAAATATTCAAAAAACGTGCGGTATTTGTTTTCGCTTTCGAGTAATGCCTGCTCGGCTCTTTTGCGTTGGCCGATTTCATTCAAATTGACCAGTACGCTCTTAACATGCGGATCGTCCAATAAATTCTTTCCCTTTACAACAGCCCACATCCAGGTTCCGTCTTTTTTTAAAAAACGTACATCAATTGCTTCATTGTTGTTGGGATTTTGAATTTCGTCGTTGAACGTTCTCCACGTTTTCTCCAGATCTTCCGGATGAACATAAGCAAAACAGTTGCGGCCAATCATTTCTTCCGCTTTATACCCCATCCAATTTTCTACATTCGGAGAAATGTAACTGATGACGCCCTCTTTGTCCAAAAGTGTGACAATATCAATGCTATTGGAAAAAAGACTTTCAAAGATCTTTTCCTTTGAAACGATTTCCTGCTGATAATACTTAATTGCCTTGCTGTTGAGGATTTCATTGGTAATATCTACTCCTATGCAACGAAGGATTGCCTCATTCGTATCTTGCTGATTCAAGTAAGTGAACTCCCATTTGGTAAATAACAGCCTGCTGTATTTAGCCTTTTTACGCAACAAAAGCGGATAGGGTTTTCCCGGGTTTTCGACGCACCAATGTACTGCCTTTGAGCACAACTCAATATCATCCGCATGAATGGTTTTTGTATAGTCACATTCCAGTAATTGTTCTTGGGTAAAACCAAATTCATCCAAAAAATAGCGATTGGCATTGAGGTAAGACCCATCCATACCAATGATGGTGCAAAAAATATTTTGCGAATGCAAAAATGCTTCAGGTATGGTTGCCAATGACATCAACAGATATTGGATTGAGTCTGTAAAAATAAATATTGGTATTGGAACATCACAATCGTTTACGCACTTAAGATAAGTGTAAACCTTTAATTACAAAAATATCTAAAAAAGATTCCTGCCAAATTCAGAAAACATAATGTAACAGCTTTTTGCAACTTCCATTCAACTTGTCCATTTTCCATGTAATTTTATTTTATACACCAGCACTCATGACCGAAATAAGTATTTCATTTTATACCTCGTTGTGCAAGCACGTTTCACAACCGATTGGGGTGTTCGAAAAGGAGCATTTTTCGGTACTCTTTTTAAATCCTGCAGCAAGATCGCTTTTAAACTATAGCGGCAACAATCCTAAACTTACCGAAATCCTGCCTTCGCTTACAAATGTGCAGGATGACTTGTCGGCTTCGTTACGCAACAAGCATTCCTTTAAAAAAAGTTTTCAATTGAATGACGGTGCAAAAACATGGGTTCAGTTCATGGCAGAGGCCATTGAAGACCATCCGACACATGTTTTTTTTAGTTTGACCGACTTAAGCATTGCGATTCAAACAGAAGAATCCCTGCTGCGTGAAATTCAGAAGTTTGAAGCGCTGTTTAATTATGCTTCTATGGGCATTATCGTGGCCGATCAATCGGGAACCATCACAATGGCCAACCCCTATGCATCTAAACAATTTGAATACAATCATCTGGAGTTGATCGGTAAAAAAGTAGAGGACCTGATTCCAAAACGCTTTCAACATACCCATCAACACAATCGTGATAAATACAACCAAAAACCTCAGGCCCGTTCGATGGGTGCGGACCTGGAACTTTTCGGGTTAAGAAAAAGCGGAATTGAATTTCCGGTACAAATCAGTCTGGGGCATTTTGAGAATGATGGCGGAAAATATGCCATTGCCTTTATCGTAGATGACACGAAACGCAAAGCCAACGAAATTGAGATCATCCGGCAAAAAGAAGAAATGGCTGCCGTCAATGAAAAAATGAAGCAACTCAACGAGTTGCTTGAAATCAAAGTTTTGGAGCGAACCCAAATGTTGCAGGATACGTTGAAGGAACTGGAACAATCCAGAGATGATCTTCGACAGGCGCTGGATAAAGAAAAACAACTCAACGACATGAAAAGCCGCTTTGTATCTATGGCTTCTCATGAATTCCGAACACCGCTCAGTACCATTCTTTCATCCATCACACTGCTTTCTAAGTATACGACATCCGAGGAACAATCGAAGAGAGAAAAGCACATCGACCGAATCAAAGCATCCGTAACAAATCTGACCGATATATTGAATGAGTTCCTTTCATTGGGACGAATCGAGGATGGAAAAATTGAACCCAAATGGGCCGAATTTTCCCTGCCTGAGCTGGTATTCGCTGTAACCCGCCAACTGGATCCGCTACGAAAAGCAGGCCAAGTCATCAAACACGAACATTTCGGAAATGCCGAAATTGTTTTAGATCCCAGCTTGCTGAAAAATATATTGATCAACCTCTTCAGCAATGCAATTAAATTTTCTCCCGAACATTCGGTCATCACAATAACCACACATACCGATAACAAAGACATCCTGATCGATGTCAAAGATGAGGGAATGGGCATCTCCAAAGAAGACCAGCGGCATTTGTTTGAACGGTTTTTCCGGGGCGCAAATGTTGTTAACATTCAGGGAACCGGTTTGGGCCTGCATATTGTAAGCCGCTATGTTCAGATGATGAACGGATCCATCAAATGCAAAAGTGAACTGGACAATGGAACAAGCTTTATCATCAAATTCAAACAACATAAATTTGCAGACACAAATTAATTTCAATTAACTTACAAGAGTTTAGATCCCTTATAGCCTAATTTTTTAAAACACTGCAATGAAGAAAATACTGCTGATTGAAGACAATGCTGATATTAGAGAAAATACAGCCGAAATACTGGAATTGGCGGGTTACAAAGTAAAAACAGCGGAAAACGGAAAGTCCGGACTTGAAAAAGCGATCGAATCTGCACCCGATCTGATCATCTGCGATATCATGATGCCTGTTCTCGACGGATACGGTGTGCTGCATGTAATTCAAAAAAACCAGGATCTTCAACATGTACCCTTCATTTTTTTAAGTGCTAAAAGTGAACGCACCGATATGCGCAAAGGAATGGAAATGGGAGCCGATGACTACATCACCAAACCCTTCACCGAAACGGAGTTGCTGAGTGCGATTGAAAGTCGTTTGAAAAAAATAGAGCTCTTGCATAAAGAAGCGCCACAGGGAATCGAAGGATGGAGCAGATTGGCTGAAACGGTCACAGGAAAAGATCCGTTTGCAACACTGAAAGAAGACAGGAACGTAAATAAATACAAGAAGAAGCAAGTAATTTATTCGGAAGGAAATCATCCCGGGCGCTTGTATTATATCCTGAAAGGGAAAGTGAAAACCTTTAAAACCAATGAAGACGGGAAAGAATTAACCGTAGGCTTGTTCAATGAAGGTGATTTTTTAGGCTACATTCCTTTACTGGAAAATGAACCTTACAAAGAAACCGCAGAAGCGATGGAAGATTCTGAACTCGCCATTATCCCGCGAAAAGATTTTGACGACTTGCTCAACAACAACAAAGATGTTGCATTAAAAATCATTCGTCTGTTAGCCAACAACATCACCGAAAAAGAAAATCAGTTGCTTGGACTTGCATACAACAGTCTGCGGAAACGTGTGGCCGAAGCCTTGATTACCCTGATGAAAAAATACAAGAAACCGGAAAAGGAAAATTTTTCAATACATATCTCCAGAGAAGATCTGGCGAATATTGCAGCTACTGCAACAGAAAGTTTGATTCGTACACTCAGTGATTTCCGTTCGGAAAAACTGATTGATATCAAGGATGGACATATTGTGGTACTGAACGAGAAAAAGCTGCATGATATGCTGAATTAACGAGCATGTTGATTATTCACCGTTATGCAGGATTTTCTGCGCCAGGTACTCATTGAATAACTTTTTCATTTTAAAGAAATCATCTTCCATATAATTCATCTGACCTCTGATTTGATCCTGTGCAAGTATAATTTCATCTTTCAGTTGTTGTCCGTCGAACAAGTATTCGCTTACCAGCCTTTTTTCCTGCGCATTAATATCCTGCTTCAATAAGTTGATGGCCTCTTCTTTTTGAAGCATTTGGTTTTGATGTAACTCGGCCCATTCCAGCAATTCTGCCGAATGATAGGCATCCAGTACTTTACTTAATCTGTTTTTCATATAGGAATTCTCATCCTCCATGTAGTTAAGTGTTCTTAACCATGTTGAATTTTCCTGATGAAATTGTTCCATTTTTCTACTCGGCATTGCTATGCAATTTCAATAATCAAAAAACCTATAAAAAGCCCCCTGTCTTTTTTTCGGCAGGGGGCTGATGCTGTACTTACCGAACCTCAATCTTTTTGGGTGTTGTTGTCTGCTTGACAACAAGCTTGGGTATCGTGAGTTGCAACTCCCCGTTTTCATAACGAGCGTCAATTTGATCAGCAGCTACGTTTTCAGGCAAAGTGAATGTTCGTTCAAAATGGGTGTAACTGTATTCCTTCCGGGTATACTTTTCATCCTTTTCTTCAGAACTACTGCTCTTTTCGGCGCTGATAGAAATCAAATTTCCATCTACATTAATTTTAAAATCTTCTTTTTTCAAACCAGGAGCAGCAACCATCACTTTAAAATGATTGTTGGCTTCCGATACATTGACAGATGGAATGGTTGAAACCTTCTCCCATCCTCCATCAAACCATTCGCGCCAAGGCTTGAAAAAATCTTCAAACAACGTAGGGAAACTTTCTACTTTTTTAGAAGGCATGATCCCGCTGTTCATAAAAAGAGTTTAAATGTTAAAGAATGTTGTTGACTCTTCAAATTTCAATCGCATGGCAAGTGCTTAAAAGAATAAGAGTCAATTTTAAATCTGAGATTCGTCACATCATCTTTCTCAATGGCAGGGAATCCCGGCATCCTGTGATGGACTTAACACCGGAATTCCTAGATTCAATCCGCGCAAAATCAATACGATACTCATCAGAAATAAAAAAACAGGAACCGCTTTGCGGAACTGCAAACGAAGCCCCTGGTTTAAAAAATTTCCCAGAAACGAAATCCCCATCATTGCAGGTAAGGTACCGACTCCAAAAAAAGCCATAAAAACAGTTCCTTTTAAGGGCGTTCCTGTTGCAACTGCAGAAACGGCTGCCAAATAGACCATCCCGCAGGGTAAAAGTCCATTCAATAAACCGATCACATACAGGGTTTTTTTCCGTTGATCGGAAAACAGTTTTCCCATTTGCTGTTGTAAGCGCATGAAAAAGCTGTTGAAGATGGATGTCAACTTCGATGGTCCGGTAAGTTTCGATGGTAAAAAAACAAATACCAGAATCAAACCGCCCATTGTAACAGAGAACCAGCGCTGTGCCCCTCCAAAAGAAACGGTTTCTCCGATCCAGCCAAAAACAATTCCGGCCAGCGCATACGTTGTTATACGACCCAGATTATACAAGAAAACACCTTTAAACCGATCAAAACCCGAACGGTGGTATACCGGAAGGGCCAATGCCAGCGGACCACACATGCCTACACAATGCAGACTTCCAATGAGCCCCATGGTAAATGCTATGGTAACAACCGTCATCATCAGTTAAAGAAATAATTTTTCTTCATGGTAATAGGAAATTTGTTCCACCTTCCAGCTCAGTTTCAGTTCATGCATCCCCCGATTGGCTGCGGGAAGCTCCAATACCACCACTCCGTCCGAAACCGTAAATGGAATGTTCACATCCTTTCGGGCATCTGCCGGATAATAGATCAATGCCGCACCGGAAATAACTTTTCCTTCAAAGTCTTTTGGAAACTTTACCTGTAAGCGATGATCTGTTACCGTTACTTTAACCGCCTCCGATAAGGCACCTGTGCGATTGTGTTCATCAATCCGGTTCTGATATTTCAGCTCGGCTTCATAATAGTTGGTTTCCACCAAATCGAATGATTCATTTGTAGCTTTGTACACCAAAAACAAAATACCTGCAACAAATGTGAGGTAGACAAACAGTATTTTATAGCCCCAGTTCATAGTCATCATTGTTATTTTATAAAGAAGGTCCCAGAAAGGTGGTTTTACAAATGCTGATTCTTTTGCCGTTTTGATAAATGCCGATTTTGAGTGGCGTTTTGCGACGATGAATTTCTGAACGATTCAGCTTTACAAAAAAGCTCGTTTGAAAATAAGATTCACGGGGTACGACCACATTTTGGATCAATTGTATTTCACCGTTAATATTTTCAAGTTTAAGTTCCAATGGCACTTCCTTCCTGGTTTTATTCGTCAGCTTGATGTTATACAAATTGCTCAACCGGCCATCAGGCAAGGATTGAAATGTTTGTCCCTGTGAGCGGAGAATTCTGGAATCCACATCATCTCTTGTAACCAATAATGTAACCAGCAATCCTACAAGCAACAACAATACAACTGAATACAAAGCCATTCGCCCTGTAAACCGTGTTGGTTCATTGTTTGCAATATTGTTCTCACTGGCATACCGTATCAATCCTTTGGGCTTATGAATCCCCTCCATGATGGCATCGCAGGCATCAATGCAGGCTGTACAGTTGACGCACTCCAATTGGGTTCCGTTGCGGATATCGATTCCGGTTGGACAAACCCGCACACACGCAAAACAATCGATGCAATCACCATGCGAAACCGTGTCTGCTTTTTTGAGTTTGCTTCTGGGCTCCCCACGTAAGTAATCATAGGCGACCACAATGGAGTTACGGTCGAGCAACACCCCTTGCAATCTTCCGTATGGACAAACAACAATACAGGCTTGTTCCCGAAACCAGTAGTAAACAAAAAAGAAAACAGTAGAAAAACCCAACAGGGAAACAAAGGTTCCCAGATTTTTTGCCACTCCTTCATGAACCATTTTCAGCACTTCATCCATTCCAATGATGTATGCAAGAAAAAAATTGGCAATTACAAAAGCGATCAAATAAAAGACTGCAATTTTCAAAATCCGCTTGCGCAATTTCAGTCCATTGAGCGGCATGGCTCTCAGTTGTTTTTGTTGGTGTGCATCGCCGTCAATCCAATACTCCACTTTTCGAAACACCATTTCCATGAAATTGGTTTGCGGACAAACCCAACCGCAAAACAAACGACCGAAAACAACTGTAAACAGAATGATAAATACAAAGAAGGTCAGCAGTCCTATGGCAAATATGAAGAAATCCTGAGGCCAGAAGATTTTACCGAAAATTATAAACTTGCGATCGAGAACATTGAACATTAATAAGGGTTCGCCCTCAACCGTAATAAATGGGATAGCAAAAAATACAACCAAAAAAACCAGACTGGTATACGTTCTTAAATGATAATAACGCCCTTCCGGTTTTTTTGGATGGATGTATTTACGATGTCCTTCTTCATCAATGGTGGCAATATGATCCCTGAAGGATTCGCTCATCCCCGTTTTGACTTCCTTCATTGGTTGATTTTCACTCATTGTTGATATATGAACAGGTTGCTTATCCGTTTACGGCAACAACTTTTTCTTCTTTTTTGGGTGCCCCTATACTATCAGTTGCAGGTTGCTCTTTCCCTCCTTCCTGATACAGATCACCTTGAGGTGCCTTGGGATTGGGAGGATTGGTTCCTTTTAATGATTTGACAAAACTGGAAATTTGCTGAATTTGCTTGGGCGAAAACTGTGCCTGCCAGGATTGCATCCCTTTATCGGGATAACCATATTTAATGGTTTTGAAAATATCATTCATACCGCCACCGTGTATCCAGAAATCATCCGTTAAATTGGGCCCTACACCACCTTCGCCTTTTTGACCATGACAAGCAACACAGGTTTTCTGATACAAGGCATTGCCGGCAGAAATTCCGGAAGCATCGGTAAGCGAAACATTGTTTTCATCCACCAAATCCTTCGCCTTAGCCATGTATTCCTGAATTTGGATCTGCGCTTTTTCCATTTCGGCCGCGTATTCCTGTTCCGGACTAGGACCCGTTCCCCACATATGGAAACGCAGTAAATAGATCACGGCAACTACAATGGTTACGTAAAAACCATACTTCCACCACGGTGGTAACGCATTGTCCAATTCACGAATACCGTCGTAATCATGATCCAGTAAAACATCGGTTTCTTTTTCAGCAGCTTTTGTAAAGAATTTACGATCCAATTCATGCCAGGTTCTCCAAATCCAACTTTCTTTTTCCTCTGTTTGTCCTACAGATTTCTGGGCAACAGGTGTTTCAATCAATTCTGCATACAAGCGGCGAATGTTATAAACCAACAAAAAGATGATGAGAAATTCTACAACAATCACACCTGTTAACATATAAAAGGTTGTTGGCGACAAGCCTCCGTAGTTAGCTGCTGCAACGACGGGTTCGGCCGCGGGTGCTGCTGCATCCTGAGCCAGACCCGGAATGGACAAAAGCAGCAAAACAGTAATGATGGATGCTGATTTTCCGGCGATTGATTTTTTATGTTTTGCAACTAAATTTTTGGCCAACGCAATGAGAACATTGCCCAATCCCCAAATAACAAAGGCAAGCACAACAGCAACGATCCCCAGAAATACTTCCAGATAATTAGTTCCTGTTCCGGATTCTGCAACAGCATCTTGTGCAGAGGCCACCGAGGCCATAAGAATACTGAGCGGAAGAAGAATTCTTTTTTTCATTTTTGATACCATTTCGGTTAAAAATTAGTTTGATTCAATTACTCAAGTGGCAGGTTTTTCAATTCACTTTCTTCCGTTTTATTGATCGTTTTCACATACCAAAGCACACCTATGAAAAAACTGAAGAACAGAACCAAGCCAATGACCGGATAAATGGAAATATGATCCATTGTTTCGGCATATTTTTTTATGAACTTGAACATATTACTGATTTTGATTATAGGCCGTTTTGGATTTTCCGATATCCACACCCAAGCGCTGCATGTACGCAATCATGGCAATGATTTCTTTGTTTGGAGCTACTTGAATGCTATCATTTTTCAGAACCAAACTGATCACTGTTGCCTGCTTCATCAAGTCCTGATTTGCAATCAAATCATACCCCTTTGGATAAGGAACACCCAATGTTTGCATGGCTCTGATTTTGGCAGCGGTTGTTGTTGTATCAAGATCCTGATCAATGAAAAAGGAATAGGAAGGCATCACCGATCCGGTTGAAATGGCCTGTGGATCATCGAAGTGATTGTAATGCCAGGCATGGCTTTTCTTGTTGTTACCAACCCCTTCACGTGCCAGGTCCGGACCGGTACGTTTTGATCCCCACTGGAACGGATGGTCGTATACAAACTCGCCTGCTTTACTGTACTCACCGTAACGTTCGGTTTCGCTGCGGAACGGACGTACCATTTGAGAATGGCACACATAACAACCTTCACGCAAATACAAATCGCGTCCCTGCAATTCCAACGGCGTATAGGGTTTTACACTCGCAATGGTTGGGATGTTGGATTTTATCAGGAACGTGGGAACAAGTTCCACAACACCACCAATTAAGATTACAATTAAGGCAAACACCAGTAACGGCCAGGGTTTTCGTTCAATCCAACGATGCCAGTGTTCTCCGGCATGTTTATGATAGGCTCCTTCCAGTGCCGGCGCTTCTGCATCTTCATTCGCCAGCAAAGAACCTTGTGCTGCTGTTTTAAACAAATTGTAAACCATCACAATGGCTCCGGTCAAAAACATCAGTCCACCCAATGCGCGAATTGCAAAGAACGGCTGCAAATACGTAACGGTTTCGAGAAACTGATATTTGAGTTGTCCGCTCTCCGTAAACTGTTTCCACATACTGGCTTGTGTCCATCCGGCCCAATACATGGGAACAGCCCAGAAAACAATTCCCAGCGTTCCGATCCAGAAATGGAAATTGGCCATTTTTTTACTGTATAGATTCGTGCGGAAAATTTTAGGAATCAACCAATAAAGAATACCAAATGTGAGCATGCCATTCCAGCCCAAACCTCCAACGTGTACGTGTGCAATCGTCCAGTCGGTAAAGTGGCTGATGGCGTTGATGGATTTCAAGCTCAACATCGGACCTTCAAACGTAGCCATACCATAAGCCGTTACGGCCACCACCATAAATTTGAGGATCACATCTTCACGAACCTTATCCCACACACCGCGTAGTGTCAACAACCCATTGATCATACCGCCCCAACTTGGGAAAATGAGCATAACACTGAATACAACACCCAGACTTTGTGCCCAATTGGGCAATGAAGTATAGAGCAGGTGATGGGGACCGGCCCATATGTATAAAAAGATCAGTGCCCAAAAGTGAATGATGGACAAGCGATAGGAATACACCGGACGGTTCGCTGCCTTCGGCATGAAATAATACATCAAACCCAAATAAGGAGTGGTAAGAAAGAAGGCTACTGCATTATGACCGTACCACCATTGTACCAGCGCATCCTGTACACCGGAGTACCAACTGTAACTCTTAAATAAATTTACAGGCAACTCAAAAGAGTTGACAATATGTAAAACCGCTACAGTAACAAAGGTGGCAATGTAAAACCAGATGGCAACATACAGGTGGCGTTCACGACGCTTGATGATCGTGCCAAACATATTGATACCAAACACAACCCATACCAACGTAATGGCAATATCAATGGGCCATTCCAATTCAGCATATTCTTTTGCCGTACTGATCCCCAACGGTAAAGTAATGGCAGCGGCCACAATAATCAATTGCCAGGCCCAGAAATGAATCTTACTTAACGCATCACTAAACATTCTGGCCTTACACAAACGCTGAAGCGAATAGTAAACCCCCATAAAAATACCGTTGCCCACAAAGGCAAAAATGACGGCATTGGTATGAAGCGGGCGTAAGCGGCCGAAGTTAAACCAGGGTCCCAAATTGAGTTCTTTTGGAAAGACCAGTTGAAGTGCCACCCACAAACCTACCAGCATACCTACTACACCCCAGATCATGGAAGCGTAGGCGAAATTGCGTACAATATTGTTGTCGTACTGAAAACGTTCTACTTGCATGTTGTTTGGTTATATTAAGGGTTAAAAATTAAGATTGGGAAGGAGGCTGATCGTCAAAAAGCATACGAACTGATGGCGTATAATCATCATCATACTGTCCGTTTTTCACACTCCATAAAAAGGCTGCTAAAAAACCGCCGGCAACGAGAATACTAACCGCGATCAGCAAAATCATCACATTCATAAAAAACTTTGGTCACAAAAGTATAGGAGGCCTTTGGAGGGGCGAATGAGCAGCATCAACGGCACGCATGACATTTGTCATATTAATGTCATGCTCCTATCTGTCTCTATATCAACTGTTTAACACAATTAATCTTTCTTTTTGATTGGAGTTTCTACGTTCTTACAAATAAACAGGGATGGATTTGCAGGCAGGTTTATAAGTACTTTTTTGTTGCAAGTATTAATTTTACGACACGACTCAAAGGAAGACGGTAGATATGATCGAAAGATTTCCTGAATTACGGACAATGAAAAAAATTCTTGTTGTGCTTATTGTGACAGGGTTTTTGCTTTCAACGAGCCTTACGGTCTTCTTTTTTTACGCTCTTTCACAGAAATTACCAGCAGCCGAAATACAAGGTTACCTGATGAAAAGCACTGCTTATCTGCTGAATACAGGAATCGTTGTTGCTCTGCTCATGCTTGTTCTCACGAATATCATGTGCATCAAAAGTCAAAAAAGAAACGGATTGTTGCTCCCCTACCTTTGGTTCATCGTTCATGCTTTTCTGTATGGCTTCTTGCAAGAACAGATTTTCCATTTCAGAAAACAAACGGGCTTATGGGCAGGTGAATTTTCACTCAGTTTTTTTATCGTTTTGATTTACACCTTGATCGCCCTCCTGATCTATCTGCTCAATCGCCCGATTGTGCTTTGGATTTCAAAAAAACAAATTTCGAAATAAAACACCGGGAGGCCATTACTTGTTTGGGATCAGTCGCATCTCTTTTATCAGATGTCCTGCGTTGGCAAGCTTATCAATCACAAAAAGAATGTAGCGTATATCGGCCATTACATTGCGGCAAATAGAAGGATCGTAATAAATATCGCTCATGGTTCCTTCCCATACTCGGTCGAAATTTAAACCAATCAGATTGCCATTTGCATCCAAAGCCGGACTACCGGAATTCCCGCCCGTGGTATGGTTCATAGCAATGAAACAAACGGGTAATTTTCCTTTTACACCATAAACACCATAATCTTTCTTTCGGTACAACTCCTGCAACTTCGGCGAAACATCAAACTCATAATCACCGGGCTTGTATTTCTCCATTACGCCATCCAGGCAGGTGTAAAAACCATACTCTACCCCATCACGAGGATGATATCCTTTTACTTTACCATAAGTAACCCGAAACGTATTATTGGCATCGGGGTAAAACACTTTATCTTTCATCACTTCCATTTGAGCTTCCATGTACATCCGTTGCAAACGATTGATAACACCCTGGTACTCCGTAAAAGAAGGAACAATGACACGACTGTAGGTTTGAATCAGCGATAGATACAATTGATAAACAGAATCTTTTTTGATCGCTTCAATTGCTGTTTTTCCATCTGCCGAGACAAATCCATTGTTTTTTGCCAGAACCGTATCGCTCAATACCGGGACACCATAAACCAATTGATCCAACGTTACCATACTTGTATCATTGGCGCTGAAACGAGTCCATACAGGCTGTAAAAATTCCATTCGGCGATCCATACGCAAGAAGGAAATTAAACTGTGAAACAAACTGCGATCTACCTGCAAGTTCCATTCCTTTAACAGTTCGTCAATCCGGATTTTAACTTCAGGCAGTTTGGCTTCATATCCCTTTTGACCGTTCTGTTCATAGGCAGTAACCAGACTGTGATATTGAGCGGCCATTGTAAAGATTTCAATACGACTGATCGTTTCATTAAAAACATCCCGGGCATAGCTGTAATATTCCCATTCATGATATTGTTTTTCCAGTTGTTCAAGCAAGTGCCCGTATTGTTCATTCCACACACCATGAGCACGTACCCGTTTTAAAAATTCAGCTTCATATTGCTTCTTCTTTTGAACAGCATTTGTAGAAGTAAGGCCCATCACTTCTCCCTTCCACTTTTTCCATGCATTGCTGATTCCTGCATATTTGGAGGCATATTGAATTTTAATCTGTTCATCCTTCCGCATGTATTGATCGATGATCGACAAAACTCGATCACGAATCGCAATTTTAACCGGATCATTCACATGTACGATTTGTTCAACTGCAGCAGCAGGAAGATATTGGGTTGTTCTTCCCGGAAATCCGAGCACCATTGTAAAATCCCCTTCCTTCACACCGGCAAGTGAAATCGATAATGACTTTTTAGGTACATAAGGCACATTGTCTGGCGAGTAATTGGCCGGTTTATTGTCCTTTCCGGCATAAATGCGGAACAAAGAAAAATCACCGGTATGCCTCGGCCACATCCAGTTGTCTGAGTCTTTACCAAAATTCCCAATACTTCCCGGAGGCGCCCCTACCAGGCGAATGTCATTGTATTGTTCTGTTACAAAAAGGTAATACCGGTTGCCTTCAAAAAAGGAACGAATAAAACAGTTTTGATACGATTCCTTTTTCACGGCCATTTTACAGGCAGCGCTGTTTTTTTCAATGATGGACTGACGTTCTTTTTCCGTCATAGAACCCGTAACATCTTTTAAAACCTGTTTCGTTACATCCTCAATGCGAATGATAAAGGTGACAAACAAGCCCGGGTTTGGTAATTCTTCTGCATGGGTTTTCGCCCAAAAGCCGTCCCGGATATAATTTCTCTCTAAAGTGGTATGATTTTGTATGGCATCAAAACCGCAATGATGATTGGTTAGAATAAGTCCTTGTTGAGATATCACCTCGCCTGTACAAAAACCGCCGAAACTGACAATCGCATCTTTCAAACTTCCCTTGTTGATATTGTAAATATCACGTGCATTAATTTTCATGCCCATGGCTTTCATCTTCTTCTCATTTAATTGCTCCAGCAACTGAGGCAGCCACATGCCCTCATCGGCCCGAACGATGAGCATAACAATCTGAAAGACGAAAAGAAAGAAGATTTTGTGCAATCGCATAATAAATACTTTAATGATTTGTTTGTAATAAATAGGCCTTTACGGATCTCTGCAATTTCGAATAAATGTAAAATTAGTATCTTAGTTTTTTATTCTACCGAATTCTGCGTCATTTACTATACAAACAGAAATAACTACGAAATCGGAAAACCTTGTTGATACGCAATGAAAAAAAGCATCTTACTTCTTTTTTTAATTTCTGTTCTTTTTACAGATTGTCGTAAAAAAACAGAAGCTCCTTCCATTTTTACCATCATTACAAATGGAAAATGGAAAGTTGACCGCTTTATCAATAATGGAACAGATCAAACCGCTTTGTACAAAGATTGGGTTTTTACTTTTTCGCCCGATAATCGTATTGCAAGCATAACGGATGGTATATCAATCTACAGGGCTGCCTGGTTGGAAAATGAAACAAACAATACCTTTTCGATTCTTGTCAATTCACCCGACCCGTATTTACTGAACCTCAATTTGGAATGGGTCATCAATTACAAAACACCTCAACTGATCCAACTCCGTGATCAAAAAGTAAACCCCAGGCTGGAAGTGAATTTTGTTCGGCTCTAATATTTCAGAGGACCCGGTATTCCGGATTTTTGGGATAGTCCATAAACCAAAACTCCTTCGTTGCTGTTCGGAAATCTTTCCAATGGTTCAGCTTCAACTTCACGGCAAAAACAGCACAGGTGGGCATGTTGTCTACTGATACTCCTTTGCAAAGTGTGTTTACAAAAAGTGTAATTCCGGGATTGTGCGAAAAGATGGCAGGATGTTGCATGCGATCATCCAACGATGCAATAACAGACGCAAACACGTCCGGTTCAGGCAGATACAATTCAGATTTCAATTGGATCGCTTCCGGCATCATATCATAAACTTCCATAAACAGCTTACAGGTTTTTTGAGCTCTTTTAGCGGGACTGCTGATAAAGCCATCGATCTCAACTCCTCGCTGACGTAAGCGGTTGGCCATCATGGGAGCATCCTGTTTGCCTCGTTCGTTCAGGGAACGTTCAAAATCGGGCTGATGTATGTTCTCCCAACTGCTTTTGGCATGACGTATTAACAATAAGGTTTTCATGTGTATCACTCTTTTATTATTCCACAGGCCACAGCCTGAATAATCATTCGCAGTTGGCGATGCATGCGCATCTGCCTGCTTCATGTAATTAAAAATACGAAGTAGTAAGGGTCCGTTACGCAAAAAAGCCATCAGAAATCCGATGGCTTTTGAATTTTTTCAATCTGATTTTAAAGACGGGTCTGATTTAGTAAGACAAAAATGCTGCCAAACTTCCGGAGAGGCATCCTTTAATATCCGCGAACATTTTTACCTTCTATGAAATTCAGGAACGCCTGATTGCAAACTCTGTTCCCTCCGGGGGTCGGGTAACTTCCGGTAAAGTACCAATCGCCTGTATTTGTAGGACAACTTTCATGCAGGTCCTCGATATTTTGATAAATGACTTGTACAGGAATCGTAAATCCGGATGGCGTAATCAACTGTGCAATTTTATCTGATATTTCTTCGGTGGAGAAGGACTTGTACAAACGGCGCACCACATTTTCGGTATGAAGTTGTTTTGTGCTGCTCAATGTTTTCAACGTTGAACGCACCTCTTCAATAACAGACTCCATACCCCGCTCTTTGAGTAAAGCAATGACCGCACGAAATGCAACAAAGTCGCCCATCTTGCTCATATCTATACCATAACAATCGGGATAGCGTATTTGCGGAGCGGATGAAACAATGATGATTTTTTTGGGATTCAAACGGCCCAGCATCCGTACAATACTTTCTTTTAATGTGGTTCCCCGAACAATTGAATCATCAATAACAACCAACGTATCTTCTCCGCTGCGTACGGTACCATAAGTGATATCGTAAACATGCTGAACCATTTCATTACGGCTGCTGTCTTCCGTTATGAATGTACGCAGCTTGACATCTTTAATGGCAATTTTTTCCTGACGGATCTTACGGGTAATCATTTCCCGGAGCTTCTCCTCATCAAAATCTTTCTCCCAACTCATGATACGCTGAATTTTAATTTGGTTGAGGTAATCTTCCATTCCTTTCACCAAACCAAAAAAGGCAACTTCGGCTGTATTGGGTATGTACGAAAAAATTGTATTCTTCAAGTCGTAGTTGATGTGTTCCAGAACACGTTTACTCAACTTATAACCTAAAGCAATCCGCTCGCGATAGATTTTTTCATCACTTCCGCGACTGAAATAAATACGTTCAAATGAACAGGCTCTTCTTTCCTTTGGCGCTAGTATCTGATCGAATGTGTAGGTGCCATCAGGATCTATAATCAGTGCAGTACCGGGCATCAGTTCCTGAACTTCATTTTCACCCACATTAAAACTGGTTCTGATCGCAGCCCGTTCACTGGAAGCTACAATCACTTCGTCATCGATATAATAATAGGCCGGACGAATTCCATGTGCATCACGCATCACAAATGCAGCACCATTTCCTGTCATGCCGCCTATGGTGTAACCACCATCAAACAAGGGCGTTGCCTTTTTGAGCATGGCAGCAATAGAAGGATTGTTGGGATGTTGTTCGTCTTCCTGAACTAAATAATGATGTACCACTTCCATCATGGCGGCCAAATCACTTTGCTTTTGAAAAGCACCCGGTTCAATTTGGAGCCGTTCGAACAATTCTTCGGTATTGACCAAATTAAAGTTTCCTGCAAGAGCAAGATTACGTGAAGGGTGGGTATTTCTTTTTATAAAAGGATGACAAAACTCAACATTGTTTTTACCCTGTGTTCCATAACGGAGATGGCCCAACAACAGCTCACCCAAAAAAGGCAGATGTCCTTTAAACAGACCCGGATGTTGTTTGATATCGGGTTGATATTTTTCCAACTCCTCTACTTCCTGTCCAACTTTAAAAAAGATATCGGCAATGGGTTGAGGAGCACTGCTGCGAAGACGATGTAAAAAAGGATAACCCGGTTCTACATGCAGTTTTACGGCAGCAATCCCTGCACCGTCTTGTCCACGGTTGTGCTGCTTCTCCATTAACAAATACAATTTGTTCAGTCCGTACAGAACGGATCCGTATTTCTTTTGATAATAGGAGAAAGGCTTACGCAAACGAATGAAGGCAAGTCCGCATTCGTGTTTTATTTCGTCGCTCATGATTCTTTGGAAGGAAGCAAAGTTACAATACCCTTGGAATATATCCGATTAATTTAGAACAGATTCCGGACAAAGACTTTCGGAAAGCCAGCAAAACTCTTTTGCAAACAGATCGATTTGCTTTTGGTAATTTTCATCCAGCAGATTTCCCTCGGGGTCAAACTTTTTATCGACATTGCCTACCACCAACATATAAGGACTGGCAATTCCAAATAAAGCATTGATCAGCAACTGCATTTGCTGTGTTGCCCGCATACCACCCATCAGTCCGGTACTGGCAGTGACAATACCAAAAGCCTTGTGAGTTTGTTTGGGGTAGTGATCAAGTAAATTCTTTAATGCGGGGGTATAGCTTCCGTTGTATTCGGGTGTAACTAAAATGAATGCATGCGCCTCAAACATGCGTTTGCTCAAGGGCTTAAACGGTTCGGGTGTTTTATCCACGGAAGAAAACACATCCTGTAACAAAGGCAAATTCCATTCCCTCACATCAATAATGTTTACGGTATGCGATGTTTGTTCGGATAAATACCGTTTCAAAAACAAAGCAACCCGATTGGTTACACTGTTTTCACGGGGACTACCTGTAATAATTTCAATATTCATGTGTGTTTTTAATTGTTGTTTTCAAACGTCGCCTGTCGGAGCTTTATGATTTTCGGCACATATCGTATGTACGAAGCATTGAATGTGAACGAATTTTGAATAAAGCTACTTTAAAGTTTCCCGAATTTTCCTGCCTGAAATGCATCGATCGCTTCCATGATTTCTTCCTGTGTATTCATGACAAATGGTCCATAAGCAACCACCGGTTCGAGAATTGGCTCACCACTCAAAACTAACACATGAACCGTATTGTTTGTTTGGAATTTGACACGATCGTCTTGTGGATCCAATACCACAAGATCACCCTCTCTGGTCACCTGATCATCAACCAGAATGGTTCCCTTCAAAAGCAACAAAGCACAATTGTCTCCTGGCGGCAGCTCAAAATCAATAACCGCATCTGCCTGAGCATGAATATCGTAGATATTGATTCGGGTAAACGTGCGTGCGATTCCTTGCAGTCCCTTTAAAGCTCCAGCTAAAATTCGAATTCTGCCCTTTTGATCGGGAAGCACCATTTCCGGTATGGCCTCCTTTTTCAAATCCTGATAAGAAGGTGGTGTGTTCTTGTATTGAGCCGGAAGATTGACCCACAATTGTGCGCCGTGTAAAACACCACCTCTACGACTGAATTCCTCTTCATGAAATTCTTTATGTAAAATACCCGAACCGGCAGTCATCCACTGTACATCGCCGGCAAATAATTTTCCTTTGGCTCCGGTACTATCTTCGTGAGCCAAAGCACCTTCCCATAAAATGCTTACGGTTTCAAATCCTTTATGCGGGTGCACATCCACTCCTCGTGGAAATTCGGTGGGATGCAAATGCCAGGGTTCAATGTAATCAAGCATCAGAAAAGGACTGAGATCTTTCCAAAGGTCCGAGCCGATAAAAGCCCTTACTTTAAATCCGTCACCTACCATGTGAGGTGGCGCCGCTTTTCTGATGTACTTGATTTTTTTCATACAGTTTAAATTTTATTCCGTTAGAATCCGGATACTGTTTTTAGAGGGGTCCGCTTTGTTTATTGTTTTATGAACTGTACATTCAATTGCAGTTTGATTTCATCGCTCACAACGATGCCGCCCGCTTCGGTAACAGCATCCCATTTTAATCCAAATTCTTTGCGTTTGATTTTCCCTTCAGCTTCAAATCCTGTTTTAGTTTGACCCCAGGGATCTACCACAGTGCCCATATAGTCGACATTTAACGTAATAGGCTTTGTGATATCACGGATGGTTAAATGTCCCTTCAATTGATACCCCTCTTCGTTTTTTTCAAAGGATGTTGACACGAAAGTTAATTCAGGAAATTTTTCCGCATTAAAAAAATCATCGCTTTTTAAATGCGCATCCCGTTGTTCGTTGCGCGTTTCAATGCTGTCAACAGCAGCGGTGAATTGAATGCGTGCATCCGAAAAATCTTCCGCATCTGAAGTGAACGTTGCATCGAAGGTCTTGAATTGACCTGTTACCGTTGTAATCATCAAATGTTTCACCTTAAAAAGAATGTCGCTGTGTGCTGTGTCTAATTTGTACGTTGCCATGATGTTGAATTTATGGTTTGATTGAATTAATACATTGGAACTTCCATTAATAAAAGGGAGCTGTTTTTGATGGCATGTATTTCGAGAGAAGCAATCCCTGTAATTCCAATACCATCTCTGTTTGTGAGATGTTGTTCCTGGATGTTGCAATCTCCTTCAAGCAGAAATGCATACACGCCATGATCGGGTTGGTGCAATTGATAGGTTGTGGACGTACCGGCTTCCAGATTACCCATATAAAACCAGGCTTGTTGGTGCATCCGGACAGCATGATCCTGCACGTCCGGACCGGCAACCTGCAAGAGCCGGTTCTTCATTTTCGTTTGATCTAATGTGCGTTGATCGTATCGTGGTGCTACATTCCTTTCATCGGGCAGGATCCAGATTTGCAAAAATTTGACTTCCCGATCGGCATGTGCGTTCATTTCACTGTGAGTAATGCCGGTTCCTGCACTCATTACCTGAATATCACCCTGACGAATAACGACTTCATTCCCCATACTATCGCGGTGCTTCAAGTCGCCACTCAATGGAATGGAAATGATTTCCATATTATCATGCGGATGCGTTCCAAATCCCATTCCGGGTGCAACGGTATCATCGTTCAAAACACGAAGTGCACCAAAACGCATCCGCTCGGGATGATAATAGGATGAAAAACTAAACGAATGATAACTTTTAAGCCAACCGTAGTCGGCTTTTCCTCTTTCATTTGCTTTGTGTACAACGATGTTCATATGCGTGTATATACATGTAATAGATTAAAAAAAGCTATTCTTCCCCGGAACGAAACTGTTCCAACAGATCATTGAGTAACGTTGATTGCTGTTCATTCATTTGAACCAATCCGGAGAACAGTTCATTGATTTTTTTTGTACTCTGCTCCAGTATTTCAAATCCGGCCGGCGTTAAACTCATCATGGTTTGGCGCTTATCGACCGATCCCGTTGTGCGGGCTACCCAGTTCTTCAAAACCAATCGATCGATGATGCGTGGAACATTGGAATTTTTTTCAATCATACGGCTACCGATATCTTTCACACACATTTCTTCGGGTGCTTTTCCCTTTAATATTCTTAAGACGTTGTATTGCTCGTGGGTGAGATCAAAAGCCTTCAACTCACGACTCATAACCGTTTTAAGCCACCAGGAAGTGTATAATATATTCAGCGCAGCCTTGTGCTGGGCGTCTCTGAATTTATCACTCTTTATTGCCTGTTCCAGTTTCACGATACAAATATATGTATATACATGCAATTATGAAAATTATCTTCCCATGTACACCATTAAGATCTGGATGTCGCTAGGATTTACGCCGGAAATCCGACTGGCTTGTCCGAGTGTGCGGGGTTTAATTTTTTTAAATTTCTGAAGGGCTTCATTACTCAGAGACGCGATTCGATTGTAATCAAAACTATCGGGGATTTCAAGATTTTCCAGCTGACTCATACGCTCCACCAATTCCCTTTCTTTCTCAATATAGATATCGTATTTTATTTGAATTTCAACTTGTTCTAACACCTCAGAAGATTGATTTCCAATTGCTTGAACGAGTGAAGGTGCTGCCTGAACCAGTGACTCGAGCTGTATTCCCGGACGAAGCAACAATTGAAGGGCCTTTTGCTTTTGTGTGAGCAAAGCGCTGCCGATACGTTCGAGGAAAGGATTGATCTCATCCGGTGTTAATGATAGTTCGGACAATTGCTTTTTAAGGGCAGCAACTGCAGTTTGCTTAGTGGTTACTTTTTGCATGCGTTCATGCGATGCAAGACCCATTTTATAACTCAACTCCGTCAAACGAAGATCTGCGTTGTCTTGTCGTAAGAGTGTCCGGAATTCAGCCCTGCTCGTAAACATCCGGTAAGGTTCTTCAGTTCCTTTACTGATAAGATCATCAATTAAAACACCGATGTATGCATCACTGCGTTTTAAGATAAACGGATCTTGTTCCGCAGCCTTTAAATGGGCATTGATCCCGGCCATTAAACCCTGACAAGCCGCTTCTTCATAACCCGTGGTACCATTGATTTGACCTGCAAAAAACAAATTCTGAATTTGCTTGGTTTCAAGCGTGTAGGTTAACTGTGTGGGCGGGAAAAAATCGTATTCGATAGCATAACCCGGGCGAAACATCCTACAGTTTTCAAAACCGGGAACAGTTTGCAGGGCCTTCATTTGAACCGCCTCGGGCAAGGAAGTGGAAAACCCATTCACATAAATTTCTACCGTATTCCAACCTTCGGGCTCTACAAACAACTGGTGCCGCTCACGGTCAGAAAACCGACTGATTTTGTCTTCAATACTCGGACAATAACGTGGTCCTGTACCCTGAATGCGGCCCTGATACATCGGACTACGATCGAATCCGGTTTTTAATATTTCATGTACGTCCGGATTGGTATAGGTAATGAAACAGCTTCTTTGGTTGACCGGTTTGATTTTTTCAACATCTAAATAGGAAAATCCAACGATTTGTTCATCGCCCTTTTGCTCCTCCATTTTGGAGTAATCAAGACTCCGCCCATCAATTCGCGGAGGAGTTCCTGTTTTTAAACGGTCGCTTTCAAACCCAAGTTCCACCAATTGCTCGGTAATACCGGTGGCGGCTTTTTCGGATATTCTTCCACCGCCCAGTTGCTTTTCACCAATATGAATAACTCCATTTAAGAACGTACCACTGGTAACAACAACCGCTTTGGATCTGATCTCATGCCCTAATCCGGTTATAACTCCATAACAACGTCCGTCTTTGATCAGCAACTCACGAACCATATCCTGATAAAAATCGACATTGGAAGTGGCTTCCAGCATTTCCCTCCAGGTAGCAGCAAACAACATGCGGTCGTTCTGTGTTCTTGGGCTCCACATAGCAGGCCCTTTTGAACGGTTCAGCATTCGAAACTGGATCATGCTTTTATCACTTACAATTCCGCTATATCCACCCAAAGCATCGATTTCCCGAACAATTTGTCCTTTTGCGATTCCACCCATGGCCGGATTACAGCTCATTTGTGCAATCGTTTGCATATTCATGGTGATCAATAGGACTTTACTGCCCATATTGGCAGCAGCGGCGGCCGCTTCGCAACCGGCATGACCGGCACCCACTACAATAATGTCATAATCTGGAAACATGGTGTGCAAAGTTAAATGAAAGAGGGAGTTGTTATTGATTCCTTTGTGCCTGGCTGATAGATCATTTAAACCTTCGAACAAGAGCTATCTCATGCAAGACTTCCTCCAAGGGGCGTCCACTATTCAGCAGTTCATATTCATAAGAGGAGAAAGACGCTACAGATTTCAAATATCCTTCATTGGAACGAATAAACTCCTGCTGCGCGGAGGGTTCAAAAAAGGATGTGGATTGGATGCTTCGAATTTTATCCAACATCAAGCGACAGATGTCAAACTGAGTAGAATGATAAAGCGTTTCAAAATAGGATTTTGCCAACAAAAGATCAGAACGTACGCTGCGTGGATCGGCTTCATGAATCGACTCCACACGAATATTGGTGAAGTTCCAGCAAAGTCGCAGATCCAAATCGTCCTCAAAATTGAAGTAGGCAACCGGAACGATATGCTCAAACTGCCATAAAGAGCCGAAGTTTTCCCAGCTCACCCCCTTTTCAAACTGCAACTCAAACCAATTTCGAATCATTTGAATGTCGAGTCCAAAATAAGGAGCATAATAAACCGAAGGATTCCGATCCAAAACATAACGCCTGAATGCAATTTGCCACTTAC
>CANGQQ010000019.1 GCA_947456025.1 Chitinophagaceae bacterium
CGTTTAACGGAGGACCATCCGTTGTTATTAATGTATTTTCAAAAAGCAATCGAACAAAAAGCATTTGAAACGGGAGGAGGGAAAATGGTCGCCCCGGCACAAAGAATGGCAGATTTATTTGACCGGAAGACCTCTTCAACACTTCCTTCCAGTTCCTACATACCGGGACTGCAATCAAGCGACTTGAAGGAAGTCTTGCCACCATACTTATACGAAGACTTGCGCCTCGCATTCCAGGGCTTTGGAAAAAAAATGAAGGGCTATTTCACGAACGAAGCGATTGCCGTTGCAACGGAGTCGAGAACCTCATCACCTGTTCGTATTCCTCGTAACGCAAACACATTGGAACACGATCAGGTTGCAGGGCTGTACCCTTGTGGAGAAGGGGCCGGTTATGCAGGCGGAATCGTAAGTGCGGCCATGGATGGAGAGAACGTTGCGGATGCAATTGCTGCACAATTCAACCGTTCATAATATTTCATAAGAAACACTTACCGATCTTTTCTATTTTACATTTGATTCTTCAAAAGCAATCTAACGATTTATGAATACCATTCTGGAAGTTCAACATCTTCGAAAATATTTTGCTACACAAAAGGCTGTTGATGACATCAGCCTATCCATTCAAAAAGGATCCATCTTTGGCCTGCTTGGTCCCAATGGTGCCGGAAAAACGACCTTGATCCGAATGATCACCGGTATTTTTTATCCTGATTCAGGATCAATTCTTTTAAACGGATCCCCATTTAATCCCACGACAGATATTCAAAAAATAGGTTACATGCCGGAAGAGCGTGGATTGTATAAAAAAATGAAAATCGGGGAACAAGCGCTATACCTGGCGCAACTGAAAGGCCTCTCCAAAAAGGAGGCATTCGAAAAAGTCAAATACTGGTTTGAAAAATTTGAAATGGCCGGATGGTGGAATAAAAAAGTAGAAGACCTTTCAAAAGGCATGAGCCAGAAACTACAATTTGTCACAACTGTTTTGCATGAACCCGATCTCATCATTTTAGACGAACCGTTCAGTGGATTGGACCCCATCAATTCCAACCTCATCAAAGAGGAGATTTTTAAACTCGCCCAAAATGGAAGCACCATCATTTTCAGCACCCACCGAATGGAACAAGTTGAAGAAATTTGCGATCATATTGTTTTGGTCAACAAAGGCACAAAAATCCTGGATGGAAGTGTTGCAGCAATCAAACAAAATTTCAAGGAGCATCTATTTAAACTTACACTGGCTGTGCCGGAACATATTCCCAAACACCCTTCCTTTGACATCATGCAAAAAAAGGACAATGAATGGATCATCAAAATCGACAACAATTACAGCACAAATGATGTTTTACTGCATTGCATTCAAAACCATCAAACTATCGTCGCCTTCCACGAAATTCTTCCCTCATTAAATGAAATCTTCATCCGTCTTGTGGAAGGAACACCCCTCACACGCCAATTTGAAACACCCTCTTTATAATTTTTCAATATGAAAAAAGTTTGGATTATTGTCACCCGGGAGTATCTGACCAGAGTTCGCAACAAAACCTTTTTGCTGTCCACCTTTCTTTTCCCTTTGGTCATGGTTTTATTTTTCGTGGGGTCGGCCTATTTAGGAGCCAAGAGCATTCAGCAAAACAAAATTGCAGTTCAAGACCAGTCAGGCCGTTACAAACAACAGCTGAGCAATACAAACACCACTTTTTTTGGATACCCCGAACAAGTTTCGCAATCAAATTATAAAGAGCTGGGATATGAAGGGCTGCTCGTTATCTATTCCTCGGACCAGAGTACTCCCGATTCCATCCGATTGTACTCCTACCAACAAATGGGATTGTCAACGGACGAAACGATAAAAAGTCAAATCCAGAAAGTGAATGAAGATATACTGCTGCTTGAAAGAGGACTTAACCGACTCGTTTTAGACTCGATACGAAAAGCAAGCGAACGATTCGATCTGCTGAATTATCGTTCTTATAAAGTTTCCGGAAGTGAGCTAAAAGAAGACAACAAATCATTGGCTTATGCCATCGGGTTTGCGAGTGGGATCATCATTTACATCACGCTTTTTGTATACGGCGCTTCAGTCATGCGTGGTGTAATGGAAGAAAAAACCAATCGGATTGCGGAGGTTATCGTCAGCAGCGTAAAACCCTTTCAGTTGATGCTCGGAAAAATTATTGGCATTGCCGCTGTGGGACTCACACAACTGCTCTTATGGATTGGCGTACTTGTACTGCTCTCATCCCTTTCTTCCATTTTTCTTCCTCAGGAGTTGTTACAACACACGCAACAAACGAATGAAACCATGCCGTCTATAGTTCAGAGTCAGGCGATGGCGCTGAAAGCAGCCGAAGTACGCAACATCGTATTGTCGGCGAACTGGCCCCTGATCATCGCATGCTTTTTGTTTTACTTTATGGGGGGGTATCTCTTTTACGCTGCCTTGTTTGCAGCCGTTGGCAGTGTTGTAAACGAGGACCCTCAGGAGGCACAATCACTCATGTTGCCCATAACACTTCCCATTATCCTTGGGTTTGTGATGATGACTTCAAGTATAGAAAACCCCACAGGCGATATTGCCTTCTGGGGAAGCATTTTGCCGTTTACCGCTCCCATAGTAATGATGGCGCGCATACCTTCGGGCGTGCCGGAAAGTGTTCCCTACTGGCAACTGGCATTGTCCATGACTTTACTCATTGGAGGCTTTCTTTTTACCACCTGGCTAAGTGGCAAAATTTACAGAACCGGAATCTTGATGTATGGTAAAAGAGCAACGTGGAAAGAAATGATGCGTTGGGCGTTTCGTAAAAACTAAGCTCCTACAAATGAGATCAAGAGGAGCTCGTTCGTCTGCAATGCGCACCTTTTGAATCAGATAGAATGTAACGTAATTGGAACCATGTTGGAATGAAGACCGGCCGGTTCATCCGGCTGCAACTCGATATACAATTTCAACGGTGTGCCGTGCTTTACCTGAACGCCTTCTTTCCGGTATAATTTATAGCCTCTTTTGTCGATCAAAAGAATGTGTTCCCCTTCCGGAACGTGTTTCATGATAAAATTACCTTGCGCATCCGTAACAATTGCTTTCCGGTAACCGCAGTTGTGTAACACAGCCGACAAAGAGATATTGGCAACAGGTTTTTTGGTTTCTGCATGTACGATTGTGCCGATCACCGTACCAGTTTCAACTCCATTACCCGCCTGTGACAGGGTGGCAACTGCGAACAAAAACAACAACATCAACGAAAATCTGTACATGTCCGTATTTTTTAAATGAGCAATAAACACACTAAAGATTCTTTTACAGAAACTGCAAACGAATTTAATATGCCCGAACGGATGTTACAATAACATGATACCGGGACAGATGTTAAATTTGATGAACGGCAACGGAAATCCTTAAAACGGATAAAAAGGTTGCTCCATTGCCTGACAGAATTCGGACCATATGTTTTCCGTTATGACACCTGCAGGAAGGATGGAGTCGAATAGAGCACTCACCTGGCCAATTTCTAATTCTCCTTCTTCAAGATCGCCCTCAAACATGCCTTTCTTGGCACGGGCACGGCCCAGCAATTGCACCAGTGCTTCCTTAGAAGCGCCGGCATCTTCTGCGGCCTGCACTTGTTGATAAAACGTATTTTTCAACAAGCGAACCGGAGCCAATTGTTTCAGCATTAACTTGGTATCCCCCTCAATACTTTGAAGGACCGCCTGCTTAAAATGAATGTGACTGCTAGCCTCTTCACTTGCAACATAACGACTTCCCACCTGAACCCCTTCGGCGCCCAAAACCATAGCAGCCATCATTTGACGACCGGTGGCGATCCCCCCCGCAGCAATCAGCGGTATATCAATTGCTTTCCGTACTGCCGGCAACAAGACCATTGTAGTGGTTTCCTCTCTTCCGTTATGACCGCCTGCTTCAAATCCCTCTGCAACAACAGCATCGCAACCGGCTTCCTGTGCTTTAACCGCGAATTTTGAACTGCTTACAACATGAACTACGGTCATACCGTGTTCCTTCAATCGCGGGGTCAGTAATTTTGGATTTCCAGCGCTGGTAAATACAATCTTTACGCCTTCTTCAATTAAAATCTCCACATGCTTTTCAATGTCTGCATAAAGCAATGGCACATTCACACCAAACGGCAACCCGGTAGCAGCTTTGCATTTACGAATATGCTCCCTCAAAACATCGGGATACATACTGCCGCTGCCAATGATACCAAGCCCACCTGCATTACTCACCGCTGCAGCCAATCGCCATCCACTGGCCCAGATCATACCGGCTTGTATGATCGGTTTCTCGATACCCAAAAGATGCGTGATGCGATTTTGAAATGCAGCTGTCATAGCAATATAGTTTCTTCGGTAAAGAATGTAATGTAACCCCGCAAAGATATCAGCAGAAGACTAAAAACAAAAGAAAGCGGTTACCCCAAATGAATTTCTGTATTGTCGCCAATATTCAAACTGCGCGACTCCCCTTTCACTTCTGTATCACTTCCAATGAGGGAATCCTCCAGAACAATATCAAACAAATCGGCATAGGATCCGATGATGGACTCTTTGATTATGGAATAGTTGATTGTCGTGTTTTCGCCAATCGTAACGTTGGGCCCAATGATCGAATTCCTGATTTCGCATTTTTTTCCAATGCTTACCGGCGGCACAATGATTACATTTTCAAACTGATGCTCTTCGGAAATCGTGTTGCCGAATTTTTTCAGCAGCGTTGCATTGGATTGCAACAAGGATTCTTTATTGCCGCAATCGAACCAATTGGTTACTTTAAAGGGATTGAAAGAAGCCCCTTTTTGAATCATGCACTCCAGCGCATCGGTTAAATTGAACTCATCCCTGCTTCTAAGACCACCGTCAAAATTGGAATGCAAACATTCAAACAACAAAGCAGTTTCCTTGATTTTATAAATGCCTACAAGCGCCATGTTGCTTTTAGGAATCTGCGGCTTTTCCACAACCCGACAAATGCTTCCGCTTTCATCCAATTCTGCAACACCGAAATTACGGGGATCATCTACTTTTTTGACACCCAGAGCCGATCCATCATGCTGAAGCACTTCCTTTAAATTGTACTCACAAACCGTATCTCCTAATACAATAATGATCTCTTCTTCATTCACAAAATCTTCTGCAAGCAGAATCGCGTGACCCAGACCCAGGCGGTCGTTTTGATAGACATAATTTGCCTGAATATCGGGAAAGGTCTCCCGGATATAATCGTGAATTTTATCGCCCAGATAGCCCAGTACAAAGACAAAATCATGAATACCGGCATCTTGCAATTGTTCTACAATGATGCTTAAAACAGTTTTGCCTGCAATCGGGATGAGTGCCTTTGGCTGTGTATATGTGTGGGGCCTGAGCTTTGTTCCAGCTCCGGCTACCGGAATGATTGCCTTCATGTTCGTTACTTCGTCGAATCGAAGCCATGAAAGTAGGATTTTTTAGACTAACAGTCCATTTCTGTGTAAGGTCTTTGTTCATAAAAAAATCGCTGTAAAACACTGCAACTTTGTCGGGAGGCTTATTTTTGCACCCCGGAAAGCTCCCTTTTCGGAAAAAACCCGGCTGATTCAACCTTTTATTGGATTCATTCGTAATACAACGAACGAAATGAGAAATTGAAACGGCCGGAATGTTCAGCACATCGTCTCAAATTATAAAGATTCTAAACCAGCAAACATGCAAAGAGATACAGCCATTTTCGACCTGATTGAAAAAGAATTACAACGTCAACGCCACGGTATTGAACTGATTGCGTCCGAAAATTTCACTTCACTTCAAGTGATGCAAGCCATGGGCAGCGTTTTAACCAATAAATATGCTGAAGGATATCCCGGCAGAAGGTATTACGGCGGTTGCGAAATTGTTGACCAAACAGAACAATTAGCCATTGACCGTGTCAAAGCCATTTTCAATTGCGAGTACGCCAATGTTCAGCCACATAGCGGCGCACAAGCCAATGCGGCTGTGATGCATGCAATCATCCAACCCGGCGATGCCATATTGGGACTTGACCTCAGCATGGGTGGACATTTAACGCATGGTTCTCCCGTGAATTTCAGCGGCAAACTGTACCAGGCACATTTTTATGGCGTGGTGAAAGAAACCGGTTTGATTGATTATGAAATGTTGGAAAGCAAGGCCCGTGAAGTGAAACCCAAACTGATTATTTGTGGAGCAAGTGCTTATAGCCGGGACTGGGATTATGTTCGGATCCGCAAAGTTGCAGATGAAGTGGGAGCGTTTGTTTTATGCGATATGGCTCACCCGGCGGGATTGATCGCTAAAAATTTATTGAGCGCTCCGTTTGAACATTGTCACTTTGTAACTTCTACTACGCACAAAACATTACGTGGCCCCAGAGGAGGCATTATTTTGATGCACAAAGACTTTGAAAATCCGTTTGGACTCAAAGACGTAAAAGGGAATACCCGTATGATGAGCAATTTGCTGGATATGGCTGTTTTCCCCGGACAACAAGGAGGACCACTGGAGCATGTGATTGCAGCCAAAGCAGTCGCCTTTGGAGAAATCCTCACCGATGATTTTACGATCTATGCCAAGCAAGTACAAAAAAATGCACAAGCGATGGCCAAATCTTTTGTAGATCGGAATTATCAGTTGATCTCAAATGGCACAGACAACCATCTGATGTTGATTGACTTACGCAATAAAAATATCAGTGGAAAAAAAGCCGAACTCGTTTTAGGGAAGGCCGATATCACGACCAATAAAAACATGGTGCCTTTTGATGACAAAAGTGCATTTGTAACAAGTGGCATCCGTACAGGCGTTGCTGCCGTTACAACCCGCGGCTTAAAAGAAGAACATATGGACTTTGTAGTGGATGTGATTGATCGCAGTCTGATGAATGCCGACGACGAAGCCGTTTTGGATAAAATCAGAAAAGAAGTGAACGCATTCATGGAACAATTCCCTCTTTACCCGGAACTGGGATAAGTTGAACTAAATTGATTTTTATGATTCAAAGAATTCAATCCTTGTGGCTCTTGTTTGCCGTTATCGCATCCCTTGCATCCTTAAAGATTTCTTTTTTTAGCGGGATGGATCGTGACAATTTGTACAAATCTGTAAACGGGATGTCTCAGTTTCTGTTGATGCTGCTGACCGTTGCCGTTGGTCTGCTTTCATTGATCACTATTTTTCTGTTCAAAAACAGAAAACTTCAAAAGCAATTGACACTTGCAGGAATCTTACTTCAGGCCGGAGTACTCGCATTCTATTTTTATTTGTTTTCCGGCTACAAAGAAGGTTCCTTGTCGTTAACATCGGTACTTAGTTTACTTGTACCGCTCTTTCAGATTTTAACCCTACGGGGCCTTCATAAGGACGAGCAGCTGATCCGAAGTATGGATCGTTTACGCTAAACCCATTAAAGGAAAGGAGCAATGCGACTTTCCTTTATTTTTTTTACGGAGCCCGGAATCCCTTCATATACCAGTGTGCCGCCACCATCACCGGCTTCCGGCCCCAACTCAATCAACCAATCGGCACGCTTGATAACCTCTGTATTATGCTCAATCACAAGTACCGAATGTCCGTTTTCAATCAACGCATGAAAGCTTTTTAAAAGTTTACTGATGTCGTGAAAATGCAAACCCGTCGTAGGTTCATCAAAAATAAAAAGGATGGACCCCTGAGATGACCCCCGCCCTAAAAAGCTGGCCAGCTTGACCCTTTGTGCCTCTCCTCCACTCAACGTATCACTACTCTGCCCTAATTTAATATAGCCCAGACCTACTTCTGCCAAGGGGTTTAATTTCCGCACCAGGTCTTGCTCCGAAGAAAAAAACTGAAGCGCTTCGTCGACACTCATTTCCAGTACATCATGAATGCTTTTATCATTGTACAATACTTCCAGAACCTCCTCTTTAAAACGTTTACCGCCACATACTTCACAGGTCAAATGAACATCGGCCAGAAACTGCATTTCGATCACTTGTTCGCCCTCTCCTTTACATGCATCACAACGACCGCCATCGACATTGAATGAAAAGTGTTTCGGCATAAATCCTCTGATCTTACTCAATGGCTGATCCGAAAACAGTTCCCGAATTGCATCATAGGCTTTTATATATGTTACCGGGTTGCTGCGGCTGCTTTTGCCAATAGGATTTTGATCAATAAGTTCAACCTGAGCAATGGCTTCGGTGTCTCCTGTAAGCTGCCCGTGTAACCCCGGACGCACCGTAAACTCTCCTTTCAAATTCAGAAGTGCAGGATACAGAATATTCTTCACCAACGTTGTTTTACCGCTTCCGCTAACACCACAAACCACACACAATACATGAAGCGGAAAGGAGACATCGAGCTGTTTTAAATTGTTTTGATAAGCCCCCAGCACAGTTACGCTTTGTGTCCACTTCCTGGCCTTCCCAAAATCATGCACCTGCAATGCGCCGGAAAGATACCTTCCGGTCAAACTTTCAGGATTTTCTGTAATCGCCTTGTAGTTGCCGGCAGCGATGACCTCTCCTCCCAGGTGACTGGCCAATGGGCCCATGTCAATAATATGATCGGCTTCCCTCATCATCAGTTCATCGTGTTCAACCACAATCACGGTATTCCCCAGTTTTTTCAGTTCCTTAAGTACCTGAATGAGATTTGCCGTATCCCTCGGATGGAGGCCAATGGAAGGTTCATCTAATATATACAGCGAATCTGTAAGGTTGCTTCCCAGAGACCGGGTTAATTGGATTCGTTGACTTTCTCCTCCGCTCAGTGTATTCGCCAACCGACTCATGGTTAAATAGCCAAGTCCAACCTGCATCAATGTATGAATGCGGCTTTTTAATTCAATCAAAATCCGACTTGCAACAGATTGATCATAGGAAGTGAGACTCAATTCATCGAACCACACCTGAAGCTCTCTGACTGGCATTTCACACAATTCACCGATTTGCTTACCCGCGATTTTAACATATAACGCCTCTTTTCGTAAACGGAAGCCGTTGCATTCCGGACAAGTCGTACGTCCGCGATAGCGGCTCAGCAAAACGCGATACTGCACTTTATATAAATTGGCTTCAACTTCTTTAAAAAAGTCATCGATTCCCAGTGCATTACCTACCCCCTTCCATAATTGTACCACTTGCTGTTCGGTCAAATTCAGGATCGGTTTGTGAACCGGGAAGCCGGCTTTGGCTGCGCCTTTCAGGAACTGCTCTTTCCACCAACCCAACTTTTCCCCTTTCCACGGAGCGACTGCACCTTCATAAACACTTAATCGTTTATCCGGAATAACCAGATTCTCATCCACGCCCAAAACCTGACCAAATCCTTCACATACAGGACAAGCGCCATACGGATTATTATACGAAAACAGATTGGGAACCGGCTCTTCAAAACGCAGTCCGTCCATTTCGAATTTATTGGAAAAAGACAACAATTGTTTTTCTCCTTCGGCAGGCTGCACTTCTAAGAACAACGCTCCTTCCCCTTCATAAAATGCAGTCCCAACGGAATCGGATATGCGATGCAATTCGTCTTCATCAAATGGTTTCACAACAAAGCGGTCGATCAAAATATAAGGAATCGTTTGTGAAACACTATTTTTCAACTTTTGATCACACTCCTTATCGGAAAGTTCCAGCAACTCTTCTATTCGAACTAATTCATCTTTGTGCGTATTCGCGTCTTCAGGTTCCACTTTCGCTTTGGAAGAGGAACGTTTTACTTTTAGCGCCCCGGAAACCTTTTCCGCACTGACTCCGGATATTGACCGAAACAAGATTCTTGTAAACCCTTTTTGCAACAAGAGTTGCAGTTCCTCTTTGGGACTTCGGGATGGATGCAATGGAAAACAAACCAACAAGAATACTTTGGCGTTCTTCTCCAAATTTTGAATCCGATTGAGGACATCAAGAACATCTGCTTTTTTCACTTCAGCTCCACTAACAGGAGAAATGGTTTTCCCGACTCTGGCAAACAACAAACGTAAATAATCGTAAATTTCTGTCATGCTCCCAACCGTACTTCGGGGAGTACGGGCAATTACCTTTTGCTCAATTGCAATGGCAGGACACAAACCTTTAATCATATCGACATCCGGCTTGTCCATCCGATTGAGGAACTGCCGTGCATAAGCACTTAAACTTTCGGCATAGCGTCTTTGGCCTTCGGCATAGAGCGTATCAATGGTCAATGAGGACTTGCCGCTCCCGGAAACACCTGTAACAACAATCAATTGATTTCGAGGGAACTCGACCGATATGTTTTTTAAGTTATGGACACGCGCCCCTTGTACTACGATTGCATCATTGGGTGAAGAATCCTGTTTCTGCTCCTTGTATTTTCCTGCCACTTTTGCCATAAGGACAAATTTAGACCGATTCGCCTAAATCCTGTGAATCAATACGATGAAGATCCGATAGCCTGGAGCAAGAAGCGCCCCCTAAGTGTATTTCGTTAATTTTTAAAAATGGAATTGGTTTTTTCACAATTTCCATTTATTTTTAAAACGAATTTTTCATTCATCAAACAATTCTGCCTATCGCATCCATTTCTACTTAAATCTATCAGCACAGATTGCTGATCCTCTTATTGGAAAACCTTAAAGTAGTATGGTATGCGTATATATCAAGATTTTACTGACCAGCAATTAATTCATCTGTTCAAAGATGGCAATACCGAAGCTTTGGAAACTTTAGTATTACGTCATAAAGACAAGCTGTATACCTCCATTTTTTTACTGGTCAAAGACAAATACCTTGCGGAGGATTTGTTTCAGGAAGTGTTTATACGTGTGATTGACACCCTCCGGAGCAACCGCTATACCGAAGAAGGAAAATTCCTGCCCTGGGCAATGCGCATTGCTCACAATTTATGTGTTGATCATTTTAGAAAAGTCAAACGAAATCCGGCTATTAAGACCAGTGACAACCACGATATTTTTGAATTATTGAATTTCAGCGACGATACAGCGGAACAAAAAATCATGAAAAACCAGAGTTACGAACGCATCCGGCAGATGCTGGACCTGCTACCTGAAGAACAAAGAGAGGTGATTGTTTTACGCCATTATGCCGACTTAAGTTTCAAAGAAATTGCATCGCTCACACATTGCAGCATCAACACTGCATTAGGCAGAATGCGCTATGGACTGATCAACATGCGAAAAATGATGACGGAAAAACAGATCAACCTCTAAATTCAGTTCCCAGCGAAAACCTATTGCGCCCCTGTTTCACAACGGGGGATTTTTTTTAATAACAAGTCCCCCGTTTCCGGAGGACTTGACACAACATAAACATAACAGATCTACAACAAAAGACACTCTTACAGGTAAAGATTAATCGGGCTTTTTCCCATCGAGATAGGTATTGATTGTGCTAATGGGCCCTTGATTATTTTCATCATTATGAACAGTGTAGTTACTATAAAAATTCTCGGCAGGCGAAATCGTGTTATACAACTCCAGATTCCGTCTCAGATAAGCAGGAACAGAATCAAACTCATTATTTGAATCGGATCCATGTATGTTAAATGATAGATTTCTGAGTTTTTGTAAACGATCGGCCGCTTTACGACGTTGCTCTTCTGCCTCATCTGCAATCGGATTGTTTTCGTTCAATGAAACCTGAAATTTTAAATCCGGAGTTACATCCTGAGCTTTCTGCTCTGTACACTCGCTCTTTTCAATCAGTTGCATTTCAAAAGATTCTTCAGCTTCCTGAACAATGTTCAAATTTGGAACGATCGGAGCAGGCTCTTCCGTTTTCATTTCAGGAACAGATTGTGACTCGCCGGACACAACATAAATATTTGTAGGGCGTTCCAGATATCCCCCGCTCACAACCGTTGTGCCGATTCCTTTATCTGCAACCGGCAGTTCGGCAGATGGAGACTTTGGTTCATCGGACAGCTCCTGTGTTGATGACAATTCGGGACTAAGAACCCAATCGATCCGTACCGTTTCTACAGATTCAACCGGACGTACAACAGGTTCTTCAACCTGCGAAACGATCAACTGAGGGGCAACAGGATCTACCACCGGCTCCGTAAACAATACCGTTTGCTTTACCGCTGCTTTTTCTTCCGGTTGCTCGCCTAACACCATGACAATTTTTTCCTCTTTTGGCTGCGCTGCAACCTGAACATCCGGCTTCTTGTCAAAAGGATTTTTTTGTTCAAATCCCGTTGCAATTAACGTAATGCTGATTTGATCCTGCAATGTGTTATCATAACCCATACCCAATATCACATCGGATCCTTCACCTGCCTGCTGAATGAGATAATTTTGAATGGTTTCAACTTCATCCATTGTAAACTCATGTTCGCCCTCAGCCGAATTGATGTTAATCAAGATCCATTTCGCACCACGAATATCATTATCGTTCAGAAGCGGAGAATTCAAAGCTTCTTCAATGGCACGTTGCGCTCTGTTTTCACCACTTGCACTTGCATTACCAAGAATTGCTACGCCTCCGTTTTTCATAACCGTACACACATCGGCAAAGTCAACATTGATTTGTCCGGTAGTATTAATCACATCCGTAATACATTTTGCTGCCGTAGCGAGAACGTTATCTGCCTTTGAAAAAGCTTCTTTCATCTTAAGATTACCGAATTGATGGCGCAACTTATCATTGCTGATTACCAGTAACGTATCGACATATTCACGAAGTTTTGAAATACCGTCTTCAGCTTGCTGAATGCGCCTTTTCCCTTCATAACCAAATGGCGTTGTAACAATTCCCACGGTAAGAACACCCAGATCCCGGCAAATCTTTGCAATAATGGGCGCACCACCGGTTCCGGTACCACCACCCATGCCCGCAGTGATGAATGCCATTTTGGTATTCACCTCCAGAATGCGGCGGATTTCCTCCAGACTTTCTTCAGTAGCCTGACGACCAATTTCGGGATTGGCACCGGCACCCAAACCTTGAGTAAGATGTGGCCCTAACTGTACTTTGTTTGGAACAGCACTTTGTGCAATTGCTTGTGCATCCGTATTGCATATAATAAAATTGACTCCGTCAATCACTTGAGCATGCATGTGGTTTACGGCATTGCTTCCACCGCCTCCAACACCTATTACTTTAATGATTGAAGACTTTTCTTTTGGTAAATCGAAATGTATCATAATCGTATGGGTTATAAATTAATGAGTTAGTTAGTTTGTTTTTGTTTGAACAGTTACAGTTCAATCAATTAAATTTTCGATCTTCTTCTTCCTTAAACAAATCAATCAATCCGGTTTTGAAACTATCTAAGAAGCTTTTCAAATTTTTCCTGCCGTTCGTCTTTACCGGAATGAATATCGGTTTTTCATCAGCAATTTCAAACACCGGTACTTGATCTGCAATTGGCTCAGGGATTTCGATAGTCCTGAATTTGTTTTGAGAATTCTCATAAACATTGTAACCCTTTAAGATCAAACCGATACACGTTGAATACATAGGCTTGGCTAATTCATCAATATGACCTGATGCCAAATGTTCATTCGGAAACCCAATGCGTGCATTCAGCCCTGTAACATATTCGGTCAATTGAATTAAATGTTTCAACTGCGATCCGCCACCCGTAAGAATGATACCACCATTGAGCATCCGGTTGTCAAGTCCAACCTGCTTCAGATGATAGCTCACAAAATCCATAATCTCACTCATGCGGGCCTGAATGATGTTAGCAAGATTTTTTACACTGATCTCTTTAGGCTGCATACCGCGAATACCCGGTATTGTGATGAAAGCATTGGACTTTGCTTCGTCAGACAATGCGCTTCCAAATTGCACTTTCATTTGCTCTGCCTGTGTCCTTAAAACGCCCAGACCCATTTTAATGTCACTGGTGATATTTTCACCCCCGAATGGTATGACAGCCGTATGCTTTAAAATACCTTCGTAAAACACAGCCAGATCAGTTGTGCCACCACCAATATCCACAATGGCCACACCTGCTTCCAGATCATGCTCACACATGACGGCAGCTGCAGAAGCCAAGGGTTGCAACACAAGGTCTTTAACCTTTAGTTTGCTTTTCTCAACACTTCTGTTGATGTTGCGAATCGCATTTTTATCGCCGGTAATGATGTGAAAGTTGGCTCCTACCTTAACACCACTGTAACCAATGGGATTTGGAATATTATGAAAATTGTCGACCGTGAATTCCTGTGGAATCACATCAATGATTTGATCACCTGCAGGGATGTATGTTTTAAACTGATCTCCAATTAACTGATCGATTTCACGTTGAGAAATTTCATCCTCATTGTTTTGACGAACGATATCGCCTCGTGTTTGCAGGGATTTGATATGATGCCCGGCAATTCCAACGTATACTTCATTGATTTCAAGATTCGGATTGCTGGCATAACAATTTTGAAGCGCTTGCTCAATAGCTTTAATGGTTTGGTCGATATTTAAAACCATCCCATGTTGGACACCACTTGAATTGGCACGTCCGAATCCGAGAATTTCGAGTTTACCAAACTCATTTTTTCTTCCGGCAATAGCCGCAATTTTGGTCGTTCCAATATCCAAGCCCACGATGATTGGATTTGAATTCTTTGAAACTTGAGGCTCGCTGACGGGAATTTCTACCTCCGGTTTGTTGTTCGTTGTTTCTGTGATCATAGCTTTATGTTGTTTGTTGTGTAATAATTTTCTGATTATGGATGATTGTTTTTTTGCATAACAGCTTTAGGTTTAGTAATCGGCTTTTTCTGTTCGTTACTTTGCCTTGCCTCCTTTAACACACGATCTTCATCGTTGATTGAAGGCTGAACCGACTTACCAGTAGCACCTGAACTTGTTTTGGAAGGGTTGGGATTGTTCACCTTGCTTCCGGGAACGCTTGCTGCAGCTTTGGTTTTCACTGTGGCAGCACCCCCTTTTGGACGAACATTTACAGGTTCAGAGGTAAGCACAGATGCTACTGTATCGTCGGTAATGGGTTTCTTCCATCCTGAATCCTGTGATAAATGATTCAGATTGATGGCAGGATTTATTTTGATGGTATCTTTAGGCAAAACATAGCTTTCTAATAATGTAGTGCTGTCATTTTTCGCTGCAACCAATTGCTTGCTGTAACGCACATCCAACAAATTGTAATAGCCCCAACCGGTCTTTGTCATTACTTTCTTATAAAACAAAAGCAAACGATTGAATTTTTGTTCCATCATGGACCCATTTCCAAACAAGATCGTATGCCGACCTAATTTGGGAATCAGTTCCATTTCATAATTTGATATATTGATCTGTTCAATTTGTGCCATCCAAAAATCATGTTTCATCAGGTAGCGACCCATTTCACGTATATCCAGCAACAACAAACTGTCTTTTTCGTGAAACGGCATTGAGAGCAAAGGAAATGAAGTAAATACCGGCACACGAGCAACCTGATCGGTGTTGATCGGCAAGATTTCTCCCATTTCATCTACATAAAACGACTCCCCGTTTACGCTAAACACACGAGCTACCGGTTGCCGCTCGGTTATTTCAACATGTAAGACCTCCTTATTGTCAAAGAACAATTCTGCTTTTCTGATCCACAAATGTTGCTCCAGTTGCTCTTCGATTTTATTCAATTGAAACGACCGAACTCTGGAACCAATCAAAGACGCTGGTTTGCCACCGGATATTTTTGACAGAATCTGTTTTTTACTGACATACTCCACGCCATCAACACCTTTAATCGTAATTACGACATCCTTACACAGCTGTTCGGATTGCTTTCTGACAGCCGCTATCAGCAAAACAAGTACGCCCGAAGCTACCAGAGACCAGACTGTCATGAGCAGCACCCGCTTCCATATTTTTGTTTCGCCTTTCATGCTCCTGTTAATTTTTCTTTTAATTGCGACAACAGTGAATCGATGTCACCGGCACCCGCAGTGATAAAAACAAATGGCCTGGATTCGGTTTGCTGAAGCGTTGCGGCATAATGCAGCAATGTCTCACGCGTAACCAACTGCTTCTGCTTTAAGTTCATTTTATTAAAAATCAATTCACTCGTAACACCTTCCATCGGGAGTTCTCTTGCAGGATAAATGGGCAACAACAATACTTCATCTGCTGCATCGAGACTTTCAGCAAAAGCATCTGCCAGATCTTTGGTACGTGAAAAAAGGTGTGGCTGAAAGGCCAGAATCAACTTTTGTTTTCCAAACAAACTTCTCGCACCTGAAATAAGCGCCTGCAATTCGGCAGGATGATGTGCATAATCATCTATAAGCGTAATTGCATCCGGCGCCGGATTGATCACATACTCAAATCTGCGTTTCACGCCCTTAAAATCTTTCAACGCGGCTTTGATCTTATCATCTTCAATTTTTAAAATCCGGGCAACAGCAATTGCAGCAACTGCATTTTCTACATTGTGCAATCCTCCAACCTGCAAGTGAACATCACTCAATTTCCAATTTTCAGTTCCGGATTGAAATTGAACATCAAAAAAATATGTACCGTTTTCCACCCTTAGGTTCTCGGTGTAAAAATTTGATGAGGCATTACTCAGGCTGTATGTAAACCGATGCGTTCCCTTTAATTCATCGGAGCGGGACAGTCCGTATTTATGTATCAGCCAGCCGCCGGATTTAATTTTTCCCGTAAACTCTATAAACGCATCTTCCATTGCCTCCGGTGTTCCATAGATATCGAGGTGGTCCGGATCCATTGAAGAAAGAACAGCTATATCCGGACTCAACTTGTGAAACGAACGATCATACTCATCTGCTTCCACCACACATACTTGATCTTGACGGGTTGCAGACTGTTCCTGTGCCCAAAAATTACGATTATAGTTTACAGAAATACCTCCTAAAAAAGCATTGCATCCAAAACCGCTGTGACGTAAAAGATGTCCGACCATGGAACTGATTGTTGTTTTTCCGTGCGTTCCGGAAACACAAACATTGAACGTATCCTGTGTTATGATTTGCAGCACATCGCTCCGCTTCACAACACGAAAGCCATTCGATAAATAATACTGATAGCCCTTGTGGTCTTTGGGAATGGCCGGTGTATAAACAACCAACTGAACATCCTTGGGCAAATGCGTAACATCATCCACGAAATCGATGGAAAGCCCTTCCTGCTCCAACTGGATCGTCAGTGCCGTTTGAGTTTTATCATACCCACTCACACGAACACCGTTTTCATTGAAAAAACGGGCAAGCGCACTCATGCCTATACCACCTATTCCAATAAAATAAACTGCCTTGATATCGTTGAGCGTAATCATCATTTCAAATTCTAACTAAACACCTTTATTCATCCCTTTTTTAACTGTTCGATAATTTTTTGAGCAACAATCATATCCGCATTTTTGACAGCCAGTTTCAAAATGTTTTTTTGTAACACCTCCTGTTGTTCTGGATTCATCGCCAAATCCAAAATTGCAGGAATGAGTTTTGCATCAGCCTCTTCATCCTTAACAATCAAACCGGCATCCTTCTCAACCAGCCGCATCGCATTCACGGTTTGATGATCCTCGGCGGCATAGGGATAAGGAACAAACAGCGTTGGCTTGCCGGTTACACACAATTCTGCGATTGCCATGGCTCCTGCTCTTGAAACAACTACATCCGCAGCGGCATAAGCATATTCCATCTGAGCAATGAAATCTCCGGTCCAGATATTTTGTTTCCCCTGCGCCTGTTTTTTTGCCTGATCGGCAAAAGGTCTTCCGGTTTGCCAGATTAACTGGATCCCGCTTCGCTCCAATTCATTCAATCCGTTTTGAATCGCTTGATTCACGCTCTTGGCACCCAGACTTCCTCCTACAACCAGTACAGTTTTATGCTCTGGATTCAATCCAAAAAAACGTATGCCCTCTTCACGTGTTACACGTGCTTCAACAATTGACTTCCGAACAGGATTCCCGGAAATCACAATTCGATCTTTGGGAAAATAGTCCTCCATCCCATCGATTGCAGTAAAAACGATGCTGGCCTTTTTTGAAAGCAATTGATTGGATTTTCCTGCAAACGAATTGGCTTCATGGATAAACGTTGGAATTCCTTTCGCTTGAGCCACCCGAAGCACCGGAAAACTGGAATAACCACCAACTCCAATAACTGCATCGGGCTTAAAATCAACAAGAATTTTTCGTACCTGAAAAAAACTTTTTACCAATTTGAACGGCAATGTCAAATTCTTAAACAAAGAACTCCTGTTAAAACCTGCAATATCTAACCCCTCTATCGCATAGCCTGCCGAAGGCACTTTTTCCATTTCCATTTTCCCTTTTGCGCCAACAAATAAGATAGCGCATCCGGGATCCTGATGAGTTAATGCATTGGCAATAGCAATGGCAGGGAAGATATGTCCTCCTGTTCCACCACCTGCTATGATATATTTATAACTCATGCCAATTCTTCATTTTTACGATTCGGATCACCCTCAAGCTCTTCCACATTTCTTGCAACACTGAGAATAATCCCTATAGAAAAACAAGTAAACAGAAAACTGCTGCCGCCCATACTTACCAACGGCAAGGTTACACCCGTTACCGGGAAAAGACCCACATTCACCGCCATATTGGTCATCGCCTGTATCACCAACGTAAAACTCAATGCCAATGCAAGGAAAGCCCCAAATGCATAGGGACACTTTCGAAACAACAGGATGCTCCGGTACAAAAACACCAGATAAATAAAAATGATGAATGCAGCCCCCAGCAGTCCGTATTCTTCGATAATGATGGCATAAATAAAATCGGAATACGGATGAGGAAGAAAATTTCTTTGCTGACTGTTCCCGGGGCCCAGGCCTAAAACACCACCCTTCGCTACTGCAATTTTTGCCTGTTGAACCTGATAGGGCGACTCATCATTTTTTGCATACATAAAATCCTGTACACGCTTGATCCACGTAGGAACACGACCAGCCGATAAAACCGTCGGCAACTCTTTCATTTTACCCTCTTCTTTATTGTAATAAGTTTTTGCCAAGACGATCAAAAAGATGAGAGGAATGACCGCCGTTGCTACAACCAATAAAATATGACGTGTACTTACACGACCAATAAACAATAATAACATACTGGTTGCGCCGGTCAATAATGCGGTGGAAAGGTTGGCGGGCGCAATCAACATACAGATAATTACTACCGGAATCATCATAGGCACAAAACCCTTTTTAAATTCCTTAATCACATCCTGTTTTTTTGACAACAAACGTGACAGGAACATAAATAATCCCAGTTTCGCGAGGTCCGATGTTTGAAATGTGAGATTGATGACCGGCAATTTGATCCAACGATTAGCCTCGTTCAAATTGGTTCCGAACTTGAGTGTATAAATCAGAAGGGGTATGGAAAGCAAAAACAGAATTTTTGCAAACCTGGAGTAAAATGTATAGTTGATCCGATGGGCGAAATAGATGATAAAAATTCCCAGTGTTACAAATGCAATTTGCTTGAACAAATACACGAATGTATTTCCCTTGTACAACTTATACGCCAACGAGTTGGTTGCACTGTACACGACAAGAAGACTTACCAGGGACAAAACAACCACAAGGGCCCAAATAACTTTGTCGCCCCGGGTTTTATCCCTCAAACCTTCAGCAGAAAAACGTGATGATATGTTGGCTAGATTACTCATGAAAAGCTGATCTTATTTTTTACAACTCCCGAACGGCCATTTTAAATTGGTTCCCGCGATCTTCATAGTTTTTGAACAAATCAAAGCTTGCGCAGGCAGGACTCAACAGAACGGCATCACCTTTTTCTGCACATCTGTATGCTGCATGAACCGCTTCAGAAGCATTGTTTGCGTCAACGATAAACGGCACAATACCACGAAATGCATCATGAATTTTTTGATTTTCAAGACCCAGACAAACAATCGCTTTTACTTTTTCTGTTACCAGCTCTTTCAATACTTCGTAATCATTCCCTTTATCTACACCTCCCAGAATTAACACCGTAGGTTTCGTCATGCTTTCCAATGCAAACCAGGTGGAATTGATGTTGGTCGCCTTGCTATCATTGATGTATTCTACCCCCTTCACCATTGCAACCAGTTCCATACGATGCTCCAGGCTCTCAAAGGTGGTAATGGCTTCTCTGATTTTTTCCTTACGGATTCCAAGTGTTGCCGCTGCGATCCCTGCTGCCATAGTATTGTATTGATTGTGCTTCCCTTTAATTTTAAAATCATCAACACTCATGGTAAGTTTATCGTCGTTCAAGGCAATTGTCATGGTGCCGTCTTTAATAAATGCTCCTTTTTGTGGTTGCTGCTTCATGGTGAATGGTAATGGGGTTGAGTGTATAGTAAGTTTCGTTAAATACTGCGCTGTAACGGGATCATCGGGACAATAAATAAAAAAGTCGTTCCCGGATTGATTATTGAGAATTTTAAACTTTGCCTTTATATAGTTTTCGAATTTATATTCGTATCGATCAAGATGATCTTCCGTTATATTGAGTAACAGCGCTACATCGGCTCGAAAGTCTTTAATGTCATCGAGCTGAAAACTACTGATCTCAGCGATGTATATTTCTTTCGGATCAAGTGCAATCTGACGAGCGATACTGACACCGATATTACCCACCAATGCACAATCTAATCCGGCATGATGGCATATATGATAAGTCAATGAAGTTGTAGTTGTTTTACCGTTACTTCCAGTGATGGCAACAATTTTACTATCACCTTTAAACCGCCAGGCCAATTCAATTTCACTGATCACGGGAATCCCTTTGCGACGAATCTTTTTCATTAAATCACTCTTCTCAGGGATGCCCGGACTTTTCATGATTTCATCCGCTTCAAGAATACGTTCTTCACTGTGTTTGCTTTCTTCGAACTCGATACCATGCTCCAGCAACTCGTCCTTGTAAATCGTTTTAATAGGACTCCCATCACTTACAAATACTTCATACCCCTGCTTTTTGGCAAGTATAGCAGCACCGGTTCCACTTTCACCTGCGCCGAGTATGTAACATTTGTGTTTCATATTGATCCAATCCGGATTTAAGATCTACCCTCGGTACCGGAAATCCGGGGCATTTTTGGTTTGGTTTTTCGCCGTCTTAATCGCCGATAGCTAAAAAAAACGGTTCTTCACAAGTATGGGTTAGTAAGGGTGCCACACAGGCAAAATCACATTTTGTTTTTCAAGGATTGGATCTGGTTTGAAAACCCTCTGGTTTTTCAAGAATAACTTTAACGAATCTTGAGTGTAACAATTGAAAACACAACACATAAAATTGTTACAATCCAAAAACGCGTTACGATTTTACTTTCATGATAATTCAGCTTTTGATAATGATGATGTAAGGGACTCATCAAAAAGATGCGCTTCCCTTCACCAAATTTGCGTTTGGTATATTTAAAATACCCCACCTGTAACATGACACTGAGATTCTCAACCAAAAACACACCGCAAAAAATGGGAATCAACAATTCTTTTCGAACAATAATTGCAAGCGAAGCAATAACACCTCCCAGCATTAAACTCCCGGTATCGCCCATAAAAACCTGAGCAGGATACGTGTTGTACCAAAGAAATCCAATACAGGCACCCACCAGCGCACCGATATAGATCGAGAGTTCTCCAAGATTGGGAATGTACATGATGTTCAAATATTCGGCGACTCTGATGTTGCCGCTGGCATAGGCAAAAATGCCAAGACAAATTCCAATTAATGCAGAAACACCGGTTGCTAATCCATCAATACCATCGGTTATATTGGCACCATTAGAAACAGCCGTTACAATAAATATTACAATCAACATATACAGCAACCAGGTAAGTCCACGTAATGCAACAGGAAGTAGTTTGGAATAGTTGAATTCATGACTTTTGATGAACGGGATTGTAGTGATGGGCTCATCGGCCTTAACCATTATTTTTTCTTTTCCGTCCAATGTCACTTTTTTGACAACTGCTGCAGGAGGAATTTCTTTACCTGTAAATTCACGATACACACTGATGGTATCGTTGAACAACAATGTTGTTGCTACCGCAATACCCAGAACGACCTGGCCTAATACTTTAAACCATCCCGCCAACCCATCATTATCTCCTTTTTTGTAAGCGATTCCCTTTTGTTGTGCAATGCGCTTAGCCCTTAATTTCAAAAAGTCGTCAACAAAACCGATAAAACCCAACCAGATTGTTGCAAACAACATTAACAGAATGTAAACCTTGCTTACATCGGCAAGCAAAAGCGTTGGAACAACGATGGCCATAATAATTATGATGCCTCCCATTGTTGGAGTCCCTTTCTTTTGTTGCTCTCCGGCAAGACCAAGATCTCTCACCGTTTCACCAACCTGCTTCTTTTGCAGATACTGAATGAGTTTCTTTCCAAAAACAGCTGAAATCAAAAGCGATAATAAAAATGCCAGCATGACACGACTGGTGATAAACTGAAACAGATTGTCGCCCGGAAACTTAATCCCGACTCCATTTAACCAATCAAACAAGTTTTTCAACATGTGTATCTATTTACATTTTTACAATCTAAAGTTTACATGATGCAGAGCATCTCTTTCTCAGCGTTCCAACCAGTCAAACATTTCTTTTAAAACCAGTTTGTCATCAAAATCATACCGCACCCCCTTTATCTCCTGATATTTTTCATGTCCCTTCCCGGCAACCAGAATGATATCATCTTTTTTTGCCAGCGTAACGGCCGTTTTAATTGCTTCTTTTCGATCCTGAATTGAAATCACTTTTCTTCTTGCAGCCGAATTCAAACCTTGTTCCATCTCGGCTAAAATGGTCAGCGGATCCTCACTTCTTGGATTGTCACTGGTAAATATCACCTTGTCGCTCAACGCACAGGCTACTTCACCCATAACAGGACGTTTGGTTTTATCTCTGTCACCTCCGCAGCCCACAACCGTGATTACCTGTTCGTACCCTCTTCTTAATTTCAAAATCGTTGAAAGAACATTTTCGAGCGCATCGGGCGTATGAGCATAATCTACAATTCCCAAAAGTTGATCCTTTGAAGAACGCAGGGAATCAAAACGACCTTCTGCACCTGTAAGTCCACTGAGAAGCTGAAGAACATTTTGACGCTCCTCTCCGAGTGATACTGCTGCAGCATAAACAGCCAATAAGTTGTACGCATTGAACTCACCGATTAATCGAAAATGCACATCGTCGTTATTGATGGTCATATGCAAACCGGCCAGACTGTTATCAAGAATTTTCCCTTTATAGTCGGCTATATTTTTCAGACTGTAGAACCGCTTTTGGGCCTTCGTATTCTGCAGCATTACTTCACCACGCTTATCATCCAGGTTGCTGATCGCAAAGGCTCCTGCATGTAAGCCATCAAAAAACGCTTTCTTGACTCTTATATATTCATCAAAGGTTTTGTGATAATCCAGATGATCATGCGAAATGTTGCTGAACACCCCGACCGCAAATGAAATCCCTGCAATTCGGTGCTGGTGAATGGCATGACTGCTGCATTCCATAAACACATGCGTACAACCTTCGTCGTGCATATCTTTCAGCAACCGATGCAATCGAATTACATCGGGGGTTGTATGTGTAGCGGGAATAACTCGTTCACCAATTTGATTCTGAACGGTTGATATGAGCCCGCATTTATAACCCAAAGACGAAAATAATTTGAATAACAACGTAGCAATAGTGGTCTTTCCGTTTGTACCGGTTACACCCACCACTTTCACTGTAGCTGAAACAAGACCAAAATAATTTGCAGCGATTTCTCCCGCAGCGATGGCGCTGTTTTCAACTTCCACATACGTAACAGATGTATGTGTAGTATCGGGAATTCGTTCACATAGTACAGAAGTTGCACCGGATGCTATAGCCGCATCAATAAATTGATGGCCATCTGTACCAACACCTTTAACGGCAACAAAGCAACATCCGGGCTTCACAAGACGGGAATCGACCTGTATGTCCAACACAGACTGTTCCGTTGTTCCCTGAACGCTACGAATAGAAACCTTGTATAATATGTCTTTTAACAAACGCATTAATTCAATTCAAGAATGATTGGCTGACCCGGCACCATTTGCGATCCGGCAGCGACTGATTGATTCACTACTTTTCCTTTTCCGTTGACCTGCACCTTCAAGCCCGCTGTTTCAGCTATATAAACCGCATCTTTTAACCCCATACCTCGCAAATTAGGGACCGTTGAACGTATATAACTATACGCTCCCGGCCGTATGGCATTCTTTTGCATCTCGATCTTTCTCCAATTTCCGGCAATGGAATCATTGTAGGGATACTGAAACTGATTTGTAATGTTTCGTATGTCTGTTTTCAACCCTCCAAATGTGTATAGCATTGAATCCGGCAGTGTTGGCACTACAAACGGTGTTTGCTCCTCCATCCCATATTTGTACAGGTGATCCGCAATTTCACGGAACACAGGTGCAGCAACTAAACCACCATAATAATTGGAAGCGTGCGGTTTGTTTTTCACCACAACAATGATCGAGTATTTCGGATGATCTGCGGGAAAATACCCTACGAACGCCGACTGATAAACTCCGTCTTTGTATTTAAACCGACCGTCGTTTACTTTCGCCGTTCCCGTTTTTCCGGCCGCTTTATAGAGCGCAGTCGCAAATGCATTTTTTCCGGTCCCTTCGGTACAGACAGCAGCAAGACATTCCTGCAATTGAGTGATTGTTTCTTTACTTCCTATGCTGCTGTTTAATACCACAGGTTGGTTCTTTTTAACCAGCGTACCATAACTTCTGATTTCATTTACCAGAAACGGTTTCATCATTTTCCCGTTATTGGCAACAGCATTGTATACCATTAATATTTGTAAAGGCGACAACATGATTTCATATCCAAAACCCCATGAAGCCAACGTTTGCGGATGCCAATAGGTAGCTGTGTGGGGATTTTTTACACGTGGCTTAAACTCTTCGTTGAGCTCAATTCCTGTTTTAGCCGTCAGGTGTAAATTTTTAAGATGATTATAATACTTCTTAGGATCGTTTATGTAATAATTGTAGGCCAGCTTACTCATGGCAACATTCGAACTTTGCGTGAAAGCGGTTCTGTACGAAACACTGAAAGGCCCATGGTGATCATCTCTGATGGTCCTGCCACCTATCGTCCAACGCCCACCGTTGATCTCAACACTATCATGTATCGTAACCAACTTATCTTCCAATCCCGCAAAGAGTGTAATCAATTTAATTGTAGAGCCGGGCTCAGAAGTACGAAGTGCATAATTATCCGACTCAAAATAGGTACCATCCGGCATGAGACCTAAATTAGCCATGGCTTTGATTTTCCCTGTTGCCACTTCCATTACGATACAAGTTCCCTCCAAAGCCTGGTTAGCCTGCATCTTACGCATCAAAGCACGTTCTGCTATATCCTGAATATTTACATCAATGGTGGTATATACATCCTGCCCATTTTCCGGTTCCACTTCAAATCC
>CANGQQ010000020.1 GCA_947456025.1 Chitinophagaceae bacterium
CAAGCCGACAATGAGCACCAAAATACTTCTGTTTCTTTTTATTTGACGGCTCAGGAAGTAAATAGCTCCTGCAGCGACCACCGTTAACAATACAGCCAAAACGTTCGGATCCACAACAATCGACGCCACAAACAAAACCGCAACCGAAAAGCCAACAATAAGATAACTGGCAGGCAGCCCTTCACGAAACAAAACCAGAAAAAAAGAAAGATATACCAATGCTAAACCCAGCTCCTTTTGCGCAATGGAGAGTATAGCCGGTCCCAGGGTAAGGGCAAAAGCAATCAATTGCGGACGCAGTTGATTAAACTCCGTATCCTGCCGACTCAAATATTTCGCTAAAGCAAGTGAAGTAAATACCTTACACAACTCCGCAGGTTGTAAATTAAAACCGCCGCCCAGCGAGATCCAGGATCTGGAACCACTGATATCCTTACCAATTACAAATGTCAGTAACATCAACACAATGCCCAACAGATAAAGCAAATTGGATGTGGCAGCAAAAAATTTACTGTCAATCAACAATATAAAAATGCCAATCAATGCACTGATGCCTATGAAAAGGATTTGTTTGGAATAATTTTTTTTCAAATCGAACAACGACTGTAGAAAGGGATCGTTCAAACGATACTCAACAGAAAAGATGGCAATCAATCCGATAAATACAAGCGCATAATACAACGCGATTACCGTTGTATCCACTCCCTTTCCAATTGAATCCGGATGTTGCTTCATACAGTATCAGTTAAATAAAATGGTTTACGAATCTTCCAGCGATCTGCCTGCAGAAAACAATACGAATGAAAATCTTCCTTTTGATTTTTTGGGGGAAGCGGCATCGACTCCTTCGATTCCAGTTCGCCATCCAAATATGCATTACCCGCATCAATACGAATCTTTTGTTCTCTTTCCAATTTCAATCGGGTAAGTGAATCTTTAAGCTGTTTAATCGAGTCGCGCACATAACGTTCGTGTTTAATTCGGGCAGGGATGATCGACACATTTTTGATCCGATCAATTTCACTCTTCCGTTTCTTACCCGCAATGGAATCGGTTAAGAACTTTTCCATCAACAAAGAGGCAATGGGGGCCGCCCAGGTTGAACCATACCCTGCATTTTCCACAACTACACAGATGGCAATACGTGGATTTTCTTTTGGTGCAAAGGCGACAAAAAACGAATGGTTCTGCTGTTTTTTCCCTCTGTAATAATTTTCTACGGTCCCGGTTTTAGCACAAACCGAATAACCTTCAATTTGCGCATTACGTGCAGTTCCATTTGTAACAACCATTTCCATCCCATCAATTACTGCCTGATAAGAACTATCGGGTATGTGCAAGGGGGTAATCTTTCTTCTGAATCGATTCAAGAGCGTGTCTTCCTTTGTTTCGCCATCAATTTTTTTAACAAAATGAGGAAGATAATACCACCCTCTGTTTGCGATCAAACACATGGCGTTTGCCATTTGTAAGGGTGTTGCCTGTATTTCACCCTGACCAATACCCAAAGAAGCAATGGTACAAGAGTTCCAACTCCCTCTGTGAAACACCTTATTATATCTTCCTGTATCCGGAATAAAGCCCGCATATTCACCCGGAAGGTCGATCCCCAAACGATGTCCCAAACCAAACGCACTCATGTATTCTTTCCATTTCAACAAACCCTGTTCCTCATTCCCATAAGCAGGATTATCAACGGCCTTTCGGAACAGATCCGCAAAGTAAGAATTACAGGAATTAGCGATGGCCAGACTCAAATTTGCAGCATGCCCACCACCGTTGTGCGTGCAGGCGGGTTTACCACAGGGGCCATAACGACCAAAGCATGGATAGCCGAAAGAAGGAGTAATTAAACCCTCATCTAAGGCAACCAAAGCACCTAATGGCTTAAAGGTAGAACCCGGCGGATAAACGCCCTGCATGCCCCGGTTCAACAAAGGAGATGCAGGATCGAGAAATAATCTGCTGAAATTTTTTCTGGCATAAGGACCGGTTAATTCATTGGGATCGTATGTGGGTCCGGATGCCATTGCAATGATGCCACCGGTTTTGGGTTCAATTGCCACTACGCTTCCTACTTTATTTCTTATCAGTTCTTCGGCTAGCTGCTGTACTTCAATATCGATATAAGTATGAAGATGACGGCCTGCGACTGAAGGCGTATCAAATGCTCCTTTCTCATAAGGTCCGATCGGGCGATTGAAATTATCTCTGAGAATATACTGGATCCCACGTTGCCCCATCAGAATCCGTTCATAATAGCTTTCCATTCCGCTGCGGCCGGCAAAATCACCCATTTGATAAAAGTAGTTCGATCGCTTGAGCATTGGCGAATCAACCTCTCCAACATAGCCTAATAAGTGAGCGGCTGCTTTAAAGGGATAGCTGCGGATAGGTCGTTCCTGCAAATAAAAAGCCGGTTGAAAACGAAATAAATTTTCATTGACCTTGGCATATTTTTCGGGAGATAACAGCGCCTCAAATACGGAGGGACGATTGCGGCTGTTTTTAAGAATGGCTGTTAAAATGCGCTTCTTAAATTCTGATGTGTCGATACCCAGAATACGACATAAATTGAATGTATCAATTCCTTTGACCTGTGCCGGTGTAACCATCAAATCGTACATGGTCACATTATCCAATATCGCTTTCCCCTTGCGGTCGAAAATAATTCCACGGCTCGGATACACGATTTTCCTGAGTATGGCCTGATCGCTTGCAAGTTTGGAGTACTTACCGGTAAACAATTGTAATGTCATCAAACGAACAAGAATAACTCCAAAAACTACCGCAATGATAATCTGAATCGTTCGCTGCCTGGATTGATTGAATACGGTCATTTCCTTTGGTCGTTACGAGTTCAAAAATAACTCAGGTATTGGTTATAAATTTTTGTTTCCGGTTAAAGGTTATTTCAACAACAAACAGGAGAAAAAGGCTGATCAATGTGGTTCCTGTTGTTTTAAAAAACAAGTAACCGATATTTCCAAACTGAAAAGCCTGTATGGTAAACAGAACCCCATGGTGAAACAACGTTAGAGAAACGACATAGGTCAGATAAGGAACAAACCCCAGTGCCATTGCAGAAGGTTCTTTGTAATTGAATTCGGCACCCCTCTGCGGCATTAAAATATTGATTATAAACGGACGAATGTAACCAATCAAGACACATGCAGCAGCATGCATACCGGGCGTCTTAGTAAACACATCCAGTGATAAGCCGGTTAAAAAAGATACAATCAACAAATTGGTTCTGCTGATCGAAAACGGCAACCACAAAATAAAAATGTAATATAAAACCGGACTGAAGTATTGGTGTAATGGAGGTATCTGGTACAAAACAAAAACCTGTACTAGAATCAGGATGATCAATCGGAGTGTATATCTTAAAAAATCACTCATTTTTTCTTACTTAATCGTTTTTCAAGTTCGAGTTGTTCGTCACGCTGTAAATTTTTTACGACAAACACATTACGTATGCTGCTGAAATCTGTGGAAGGTCTTACTTGCAACAAATAGTTGTTCGTGCTTTTTTCGAGAAAAACCTGTTCTACAACACCAATTACAATTCCCGGTGGAAAATCAGAATACGGACTGGTCAATACCGTATCTCCTTTTACCACTTTTACACTTTTGGGAATATCACGCAATTGTACCTTGTGCGGGTCCATGCCATCCCATTCAATGCGACCCGATTCGCCTGTTTTTTTAAGACTGGCACTTATACGACTTTGGCGGTGTAACATACTCATCACCGTACCAAAATTTTCAGAGACATCCAGCAAGACACCAATGACACCTTTAGGCCCCAGAACGACCATCCCTGGTTCAAGCCCCTGCTTGCTGCCTCTGTAAATCGTAATGTAATTTGTAGGGAGCGATGTGCTGTTATTCACTACTTCGGCATCCATATACTGATACTTACGCAAACGCCCAGTTGTATCAAGTGGGATCGAGTCGGTTTTAAGCAGAACTGTTGTATCCGGATTTTGAAAATTTTCAGCGAGACGGTTCTGGAGGTCTGTTAACTTGTTTCGAAGGTCTCTGTTTTCTTTACGGAGGTAAAAATAACTTTCCACCATACCGTACTTAGATTGCACCCTTCCCGTTATTTCTCCGGCAGCATCCATATAGGCTGCCTGATGAAAGCGGTTATAACGAATCAATAATAGAAAACTTGTGATTTCCAGGATCAGGAAAAATAACAAAACTGAATAACGCCTTATGAAAGCGAATAAATTTCGCACCGAGAAAGAATATTTTAGGTTTGTCTGTCAGCGATTACATCAGTTGCGCATCACAAACGGATAACGATTGTAATTTTTCAAGGCAATTCCGGTACCCCTTACAACACTTTTCAATGGGTCATCCGCAATGTGCACCGGAAGCTTAATTTTTTGAGTTAAGCGCTTGTCCAATCCACGCAACAAGGCTCCCCCACCGGTGATGTAAATACCTCTCCGATAAATATCGGCAGCCAGTTCCGGAGGTGTCATTTCCAATGCCTTAAGGATGGCCTCTTCAATTTTAAAAATGCTTTTATCCAGAGCCTCTGCAATTTCCTGGTAGCTGACCATAATTTGTTTAGGAATACCCGTTACCAGATCGCGCCCGTTTACCGGAATGTCATCGGGTGGATTATCAAGATCTTTCATAGCAGAACCGATCTGAATTTTGATCTGTTCGGCCGTACGCTCCCCAATTAAAAGACTATGGTAGCGACGTAAAGCTTCCATAATATCGGCCGTAAACTCATCTCCGGCAATACGTATACTTTGGTCACACACAATTCCTGCCAGGGCAATAACCGTAATTCCGGTTGTTCCACCTCCAATGTCCACAATCATATTTCCAACCGGCTCTTCCACATCAATTCCTATACCCAATGCAGCCGCCATGGGCTCGTGCAGCAAATACACCTCCTGTGCTCCGGCCTGTTCGGCACTGTCACGAACAGCTCTTTTTTCCACTTCCGTAATGCTGCTGGGTATACAAATCATCATTCGCCACTTGGGAGCAAACAACGGCTTCTTGGGGTAAACCAATTTGATCAATTCACGAATCATCAACTCCGCAGCATTAAAATCGGCAATTACACCGTCTTTTAGCGGACGAACCGTGCGGATGCTTTCGTGCGTTTTCTCGTGCATCATCAATGCCTTCTTACCTACAGCCAAAACATTTTTGGGGTTGTTGCGGTCGAGAGCAACAATAGAAGGTTCATTAACGACAATTTCATCATTATGAATGATCAGGGTATTGGCAGTGCCCAAATCAATCGCTATATCCTGTGTAAAGAAGTTAAAAAGTCCCATGTTGGAGGACGGAAATTGATAAAAATCCGTAGTCGCAAATTTGGGTGAAATTATTGGAATTAACAAAGTGAAACACCTACAATTCCATGAAATTCAATTTTATTTTTGCCCAAGAAATCCACGTTTTTGGAAAAAGTCCCGAAAAGCATGGTTCAGCCAAACTTACGACTATACGAGGTCGTTAGGATTCAGGAAACTCATACCCGATATCTTTCCGATAATACATCCCGTCAAACTGAATTTGCTCCAGGAGTTTGCGAGACTGCTTCACAGCAACGGATAATGAATCTGACAAGGTCGTAACAGCCAACACCCTTCCTCCATTGGTAACGACTTTCCCTTCTGTAGCTTTCGTACCTGCATGAAAAAGAATAGAGTTGCTCTCTGAAGTTTCAAGACCTGTAATTGCTACTCCTTTTTTATACTCCCCGGGATATCCGCCGCTCACAGCCACAATGGTAACTGCGCTGCGCTGGTCCTGCTCCAGAACAACCTGATTCAACTGCTGTTTTGAAGTGGAAACAAATAAAGACACCAAGTCACTTTTGAGTCTTGGGATAACGACTTCCGTTTCGGGATCACCCATTCGGCAATTGTATTCAATGACATAAGGATCATTGCCCACTTTGATCAAACCAAAAAACACAAACCCTTTATAAGTTAATTGTTCTTTCCTTAACCCTTCAATCGTAGGCTTTACAATCCGATCCTCCACTTTTTTCATAAAAGCGTCATTCGCAAAGGGTACCGGACTGATGGCCCCCATACCGCCTGTATTCAACCCGGTATCACCCTCACCAATTCTTTTATAATCCTTGGCTTCCGGTAATAACAAATAATGTGTCCCATCGGTCAATGCAAACACACTTAATTCAATCCCTGATAGAAACTCCTCTACAACCACCTTATGACCGGCAGCACCGAATTTGGATTGTCGAAGCATGAGCTCATATTCCCTTAATGCCTCGTCATGATCGGTAGCAATGATCACTCCTTTACCTGCTGCCAACCCATCGGCCTTTAGGACCACCGGCAATGTATGGTTACGTATATATTCGTAGCCCGCATCATAGTTATCCGAGGAAAACTCTTTGTAAGAAGCAGTAGGAATGTTATGACGCTGCATGAACAGTTTCGCATAGGCTTTACTGCCTTCCAATTGAGCAGCTTCTCCGGAAGGACCGATTACCCCGAGCCAGGAAGCCCCAAAGGATTCACGCTGATGTGCTGCCTCAAAATAATCGTATACGCCTTGAACCAATGGATCTTCAGGGCCAACTACAATCATTTGAATGGAACGTGTGCGGCAAAATGATTCCATTTCCTGAAAGTCTTTGCTGATGGGCAGATCAACATTGGTACCATATTGTGAAGTCCCTGCATTTCCGGGAGCAATATACAATTGACTGCACAAGGAACTCTGATGCATCTTCCATGCAAGAGCGTGCTCACGACCACCTGAGCCAAGGAGTAAAATATTCATCTCATTCGATTTGAGGCACGAAATTAACCAATGCTGCATGAAGCAGGAACGCTTTTCTGAAAATCTTATTAAATGGTGCAAATACCCGACAAAAAGAAAATATTCTTACATTCACGCCCACTTACGTTCAAATCAATATTGCTGTATGAGTACTATTCAAACGAATGCCAAACATCCGAAAGGTCTTTATGTCTTATTCTTTACAGAAATGTGGGAGCGCTTCAGCTATTACGGCATGAGGGCCATCCTTATGCTTTTTATGACCAAAGCCTTGTTGCTGGATACCGAATTCGCCTCAGGACTTTACGGTAACTATACCGGCCTGGTTTATCTAACACCCTTGATCGGAGGTTACATTTCGGATCGTTATTGGGGTAACCGTCGATCCATTTTCATTGGTGCGATCATTATGGCTTTGGGGCAATTTTTATTGTTTGCCAGTGCCTCGTTGCTGGGAACGGATTTAGCCAAAATTTTATTTTTTCTCGGACTGTTCAGTCTGGTGATTGGAAATGGTTTTTTCAAACCGAATATTTCCACCATGGTCAACCAGCTATACCCGCAAGGCGACAAACGAGTGGATGCTGCCTTTTCGATTTTTTATATGGGCATCAATCTCGGTGCGTTTTTCTCTCCGTTGGTTTGCGGTACACTGGCCGAAAAAATTGATTACCGCTGGGGATTCTTCGCAGCCGGCATCGGAATGGTGATTGGCACGATCTTTTTTGAATTGTTTAAAAACAAATACATCGTTACGGCAGAAGGACTTCCCGTTGGAGGGAAACCCGTTGCTCAAAAGAAAGCAGCATCCAACACGTCAACAGAGAAAGCGGAATTCAGTCCTGCACGTATCGGAATCTGGGCCGGTGTATACGCTGTTCTGTGGGTTGTATTCATGTTTGTAGTTGGATTTAATTTTGTGAGCACATTAATCTTCGCCACTTCCATCGCAGCATCAGGATTTATCATCACAGACCCAACATTAAGTAAACAGGAAAGAGACCGAATCCTTGTGATTTACATCATCGCTTTCTTTGTCATCTTTTTTTGGAGCGCTTTTGAACAGGCCGGCGCCTCATTGACACTGTTTGCCGATCAACAAACCGATAGAAATCTTTTTGGATGGGAAATGCCCGCAAGCTATTTTCAGTCCATCAATCCACTGGCGATTATTGTATTTGCGCCTGTATTTGCATTCCTCTGGACAGCTTTAGGGAAACGCAACCGTGAACCGGCATCGCCCGTTAAACAATCAATTGGCCTGTTCCTGTTGGCAATTGGCTATCTGATTATTGCCTTTGGCGTTAAAGGCGTTACTGCTACCGAGAAAACTAGTATGTTCTGGCTGTTCAGTATGTACTTAGTACACACATTGGGCGAATTGTGTCTCTCTCCAATCGGATTATCGATGGTTGCACGGTTGTCACCCATGCGACTTGGTTCCTTACTCATGGGTATTTGGTTTATGAGTAATGCAATGGCAAATGATTTTGCAGGCATGCTGAGTAAATTGTACCCGGAAGGGGGAAAAACAACGAATCTTTTGGGTATTCAGATTGCCGACTTGTATGATTTCTTCATGGTATTTGTTGTAATGGCAGGTGTGGCCTCCATCATTTTATATTTCCTGTCGAGCAGACTTTTAAAAATGATGCACGGAATAAGATAAAAGCAATTAACGCAAACCCCGATAGAAATATCGGGGTTTTGTCATTCTGAATTTGCATTGTACACAAATAGCAGCCCCTACAACAAGATTCTTCCATTTAATTTAAAAACGTATGTGGAAACAGCATCCTAAAGCACTGCCTTTCTTGTTTTTCTCTGAAATGTGGGAACGATTTGGATATTATCTGATGATCGGGATCTTCACATTGTATCTCAAAGATGCTGCAGGCGGCTTCAATATGGATGAAAAAGAATCGGCAAGCCTTTACGGGACCTTCATTGCCCTGGTTTTCTTTACCCCTTTTTTAGGAGGGCTGATTGCCGACCGATATCTTGGTTATCGTCGTTCAATTATACTTGGTGGTCTGTTGATGGGCGTTGGTTATTGTACGATGGGCGTACACAATCTGAACATGCTTTACCTTTCGATGACACTGGTAATTATTGGAAATGGGTTTTTTAAGCCCAATATTTCGACGCTACTGGGAAATGTTTATTCTACCCCTGAGCATCGTCTTCAAAAAGATGAAGGTTACAACATCTTTTATATGGGCATCAATATTGGAGCATTTGTTTGTAACTTTTTTGGTGCCGCATTGTACACTACGATAGGTTGGAGTGCCGCTTTTATTGCAGCAGGTGTTGGAATGTTTATTGGCGTAGCAACATTCATACTGGGAACCCGGCATTACAAAGCGTTTGATGTAAAAAAAGCAACCCAGCCTGGAGATATGTCGCTATGGAAAATCATGCTGTTTGTATTGCTGCCCTGTATGGTTTTCGGAATCATTGGGTGGTTCATTAAAGGAACAGACGACTTTATTTTTGATTCCAATTCAACCGATGCGTTCATTTTTGCCTGCATACCTGTACTTGTTTTTTACGCTGTACTCTTGATTAAAAGCAATCGGGATGAACGCCCTTCAATCAGCGCAATGCTTGCGATTTTCACTGTGGTAATTCTGTTTTGGGCTATTTTCAAACAAAATGGCACAGCACTCAACACCTGGGCAGCACGTTATACCGAGCGTCATGTAAGCGGCACAACAGGAGGAGTTCTTTCAACGCTCAAACAAACCAAGACCATTACCTTCCGTTTGGATTCGGTCATACAAACCGACGAACAATTTCGGAAAATCAAAGTCAACGACAAACCATTTACAGCTCCGGGTTACGACGATTATTTTAAAAATTTTCGGGGAAGAACAGAGTTGAAAGAAGGAACAGCCATCAAGGTTTGGGTTCCCAGTTTAAGTCAGTCCATCAACCCATTTTGGGTGATTGTTTTTACACCTTTGGTCGTTGCCTTTTTTACCTTTCTGCGCAGAAAAGGAAAAGAACCCGGAACACCTGCAAAAATCGCATGGGGCTTGCTGATTTCGGCATTATCAGTTTTGGTAATGATTGGCGCTGTAAAAGCCGGCACGAACGGAGCCGAAAAAGTGAGTGTGTGGTGGTTGGTTGCAAGCTATGGTGTTGTTACAATAGGAGAACTGTTCTTAAGTCCGATGGGACTGTCGTTGGTATCCAAACTAAGCCCACCCCGAATGACCTCCCTGATGATGGGCGGTTGGTTTTTATCAACTTCTATCGGAAATAAATTAAGCGGTATTCTTGCCAGTCAATGGGATGGATACGATAACAAAGCGGATTATTTTCTTCTCAATTTTGTGCTGCTGAGCATTGCAGCAATCTTTCTGTTCCTGCTTTTGAAATGGCTGAACAGAATCATGAAACAACAGGGTGTCCGGTAGTTGGAAGGGCCCCCAAAAGGAGGCCCCTGACTTAAACAACTACTATGAAGCAAATAGAATTAAGCTATTCCCAGAAGAGAAGCTGCGGCTTTTGCCGGACGTAACAAAAAGAATTCGGAAGTTGGCTGTTCCGCAATCTGCTGATACAATTCGCTGTACAGATCACTCACGCGTTCAATACTGTATTTGTACCGCATTTTCCATCCATTGTTAACCAATGTATCACGATAAGCTGCATCTTCAATAACCTTCAAAACTCCTCTGCGGATGTCTAATACATTGTAAGGGTTCACTTTGCAAGCAGCATCTTCTGCAATTTCATCCATAGGGGAAATACGGCTGGTTACAAGTGGTCGACCCACTGCACATGCCTCAAGAATTGGCAATCCAAACCCTTCATATGTTGAAACAAATGTAACCATGTCACATGCCAGATACTGTGCCTTTAACTCTTCGAAGGAAAGATTGGTATAGGATTTAAAATCTATTTTATTTTCCTGTAAGGCCATTTGTGTTTCAACATCCAAACTTCCCACAATGTGTAATTCACAATGTATTCCTTTGAGAGCAGCCGCCAGATTAAGAAGGTTCTTATTACTTTTGGTGCCAATCTGCAGGATTCTGGGCTTTACTGCATTAAACTCCTTGGGTGCAAATTCAAATCTAGGATCGTAAAAGTTTGGAACCACTTGAATTTTATCGGAATGAACGCCTGTAAGATCCACCAACTCACGTTTTGTTTTTTCACTAATGACCGTAATGGTATTGACACGCGACATCGGTAACTGATACCAAAACAATTTCATCAACCAATATTTCAAATTCTGTTTGCTGTAACGCGTAAGAAAAACACAATCATGAATGGTTAAGATTGTATTTCTTTTCCGCATCCCAAGCGAAACATAATGAATATCTCCGGTAATGTGGTTGATGCGGGATTGCTTTCGTGTCGTATTCAGAATATTGGAAAACACATTCGTCAAAGCAGGAGCTTCTACCTTTTGAGTCGCAAATTGATTTTTTCGATTGATTTCGTTTCGGATGTTATCGAATAATATTTCGATACTGAACGCATGAAGCCTGCGCTTACGAAAGAAGTATGATACTTCCATGATACTGGACTTTTGGTTTTTAATGATATTGGATAAAACAAATATAAGAAACATTCCGGAAACAACAAACAGGAGCCACTTTGATTAAAAATAAATCATAAGTAACTGAATTACAGCACTATAAATAATTAATTCGGCTTACGATTTTGAACCGGAGTCTCGTTTTCGTTCCGGACCGACATCTGCGTTGAATCGAGTATAAACCAGCCTTCTGAATCAAAATTGATTTCGGAATATTAAGAATTCTGCTAATTTTATTCCATGCATTTCAGGTGGATAAAATATTACACCCCGCTTTTCTTTATTCTCGGAGCTTTTATAGCCTTTCATTACCGGGGGTGGTTGGGATTTTTCCCTGTTTGCATCGCTTTTGCAGGAATTCCGTTGTTGGAACTTTTATTAAAACCCAATGATCAAAATTTAACTGCGATTGAGGAAGAATTGGTAAAAAAAGACGTTGTATATGACTACATCCTTTATGTATTCTTCATTCTTCATCTGATTGCATTGCTTTGTTTTTTATTTACAGTAACACAAGCATCTTTATCCTTACTGGATCTTGCAGGTTGTGTCAGCAGCATGGGTGTTTTATGCGGAATCTTTGGAATCAATCTGGCACATGAATTGGGGCATCGTGCTCACAAAACCGAACAATTCCTTGCCAAAACGCTCTTGCTTTCATCGCTTTACATGCACTTTTTTATTGAGCATAACAAAGGGCACCACAAACGTGTAGCGACAAAAGAAGATCCTGCCTCAGCTCAATTGAATGAATCCGTTTTTCATTTTTATTTCCGTTCCATTCTGGGCAGTTACAAAAGCGCCTGGGGAATTGCAAATACAGAAATGAAAAAAAGAAAGTTACCAGCATTTCATTATAAAAATGAAATGCTGCAGTTTCAACTCATCCAAATCCTTTTCCTCACAGGAATTGCGATTTTGTTTAATGTTCAAACAATGATACTATTTCTTGCTGCGGCAGGCTTTGGCATCTTCTTACTGGAGAGTATCAACTATATTGAACATTACGGTTTAAGCAGAAACAGTATTGCTCCCGGAAAATATGAACGGCCTCTGCCACACCACAGCTGGAACAGCAATCATGTACTGGGAAGAGTTATGCTGTTTGAACTCAGCAGGCATAGCGATCATCATTATCTTGCAAGTCGTAAATACCAGATTTTGCGCCATCACGAAAGCGCTCCGCAAATGCCTACAGGATATCCGGGGATGCTTGTTCTGGCTCACGTTCCCCCTCTTTGGTTTAAGGTCATGAACCCGTTGGTTGAGAAATACAGCAAAAGACAATAAACTGATTTCATTTCAAAAATCCTTTGCAACCAAGTTGCACTTTTAATGTGCAAATGCTTTTTCACTTGTCCCGCAATCCCATAACTTACAGGTCAATTCAAATCATCAATTATGAAGAATATTGTTTATGGGACTCTGATGTTATCCATTTTGTTGTTTTCCTGCCAAAAAAACAATTCAGAGAAGATCGGATTGCAAGAGGAGGAGGCCACCGTTAATGAACGACATTGTGCATCGTATGAAGTGTTACAGGAACAACTGATTGCAGATCCGGGACTAGCGGTAAGAATGCAAAAAATTGAATCCCTAACGCAACAGGTTTTACGCAATCCTGCAGCCTTTCGCTTAATGGCTGATGGCAGCATTGAAATTCCTGTTCACGTCAACGTTCTTTACAGAACAGCGGCCGAGAACATCAGCAATGCACAAATCCAATCTCAAATCGATGTTTTGAATGAGGACTATGGTGGCACGAATGCAGATAAAATAAATATTCCAACGCTCTTCACAGGTTTGTTTGCAGGCGACATACGTATCAAATTTACCTGGGACCCTGCAACCGGTCTTACCAGAAAATCAACGACTAAAAGCAGTTGGCGGACTAATGATGACATGAAAAAATCAACGAGAGGAGGCGTGAATCCCACTTCACCAACCACCAAACTGAATATATGGGTTTGCAACCTCAGTAATAGTATTTTGGGTTATGCCCAATTCCCCGGCGGAAGCAGCACAACTGATGGTGTTGTGATTGATAACAATGCATTCGGCAGAGGAGCCTACAGTCTGTTTTCAACCTTTAACAAAGGCAGAACGGCAACTCACGAACTGGGTCACTGGCTTAACCTCCGACATATTTGGGGAGATGCTACATGTGGAAGCGATCTGGTTGGAGATACCCCACAACATAATGCAGCAAACTATGGATGCCTCTCCTATCCGCATTTAAGTACTTGCACCGGAACACCGGTTGAAATGACCATGAATTACATGGATTATACAGATGATGCCTGTATGTATATGTTTACTGCAGGACAAAAAAATCGGATGCTTGCAACATTTGCAGCGGGAGGCGGTCGCAACAGCTTCGCACAACCTTAATTAAGATCGTTAATGAAAATAGAAAAGGGGATGCTGTTCCGGAACAGCATCCCCTTTTTTACGTTTCAGCAGAACTAGATCATACTGCTTCCGAAGTACGATTGCAACACTTCCGGTATGAGAATTCCATTTTCAGTCTGGTTGTTTTCTAATAACGCCGCCATGATTCTTGGAAGCGCCAAGGAGCTTCCGTTAAGTGAATGGAGCAATTGAGATTTCCCATTGGTATCTTTGAACCGGATTTTCATGCGATTGGTTTGAAAAGCCTCAAAATTGCTTACCGACGAACATTCCAGCCATTTTTTCTGCGCTGCGCTCCACACTTCAAAATCATAAGTTAATGCGGATGCAAAACTCATATCTCCACCACACAAACGAAGGATCCGATACTTTAATCCTAAAGACTGAAGCAGCTTCTCTACGTGCGCAACCATCTCATCCAATACCTGATAGCTCTTATCGGGATGAACCAGCTGAACGATCTCAACCTTATCAAATTGATGAACCCGGTTTAACCCTCTGACATCGGATCCAAAGCTACCGGCTTCACGTCTGAAACAAGGAGTATAGGCCGTCATTTGAATCGGCAAATCACTTTCTTTCACGATCTCATCACGATAGATATTGGTAACCGGCACTTCGGCTGTCGGAATCAAATAAAAATTATCGGCGGGCATGTAATACATCTGACCCTCTTTATCCGGCAATTGTCCGGTCCCGTAAGCAGAGGCCTCATTGACCATATAAGGCGGAATGAATTCTGTATAACCCGCACTTGTATTGTAATCCAGAAAATAGCTGATCAAAGCACGTTGCAATTTTGCACCTTTCCCTTTGTATACGGGAAAACCGCTACCCGTAAGCTTAACCCCCGTTTCAAAATCAACGATATCGTATTTTTTAATCAAATCCCAATGCGGCATTGCTCCGCTTGGCAGATCCGGCACAGAGCCTTGCTCTTTGATTGTTAGGTTGTCTTCAGGAGTTTTGCCCGCAGGTACCAGATCGGATGGTACATTGGGCAGTTTCACCAAAACCTCTTGAAGTAATTTTTCTGTTGCAGCAAGTTGTTCCGTAATGGGCTGCAATCCGGCTTTCAAATCAGCGACTTCCGACTTCTTGCATTCGGCCGCTTCTTTCTCACCTTTTGCCATGAGCATTCCGATTTCCTTAGACATACGGTTCACTTGCCCCTGCAGTTCATCATATTGAAACGTAAATTGTTTACGCTGATCGTCCAATGCAATCACCTCGTCCACAAGCTCAGGATTACTGAAATTCTTAATGGCAAGTTTTTCTTTCACAAGTAAAGTATGCTGCCTTAAAAAGGTCACTTGAAGCATATTGCAGATTTTTCGCAAAGATAGGCAGCAAGATTGCGGTTGCCAAAACGCCGGACAGATTATGAAAGGTACTTGCCTACAATGGGCATTCTCCTCCCAACTCCAAAGGCTTTGGGGGATATACGTATAACCGGACAAAACTGATTGCGCTTGTATTCGTTGGTATTGACCAGCTTGAGTATCCGGTCAACCAATGCAGGATCAAAACCTGCATCTTTTATTTCCTGTGGCCCTTTGCGCAACTCTATATATTGATACAATATTTTATCCAGTATATGATAATCAGGTAAACTGTCACTATCCTTTTGACCGGGCCTTAACTCGGCACTGGGCGGTTTACTGATGATATTTTGAGGAATGATCTCTTGTTCCCTGTTGATGTAGTTGGCCAGTTCATAAACCTGCAACTTATAGCAATCACCCAAAACACCTATGCCACCTGCCATATCACCATACAAGGTGCCATAACCAGTTGCCAGTTCGCTCTTATTGGACGTATTCAAAAGGATGTAACCAAACTTATTGGCGATTGCCATTAATAGATTACCTCTCGACCTGCTTTGAATGTTTTCTTCAGCCAAACCAAAAGGCATGTCCCTGAAAAGTGGATGAAGTGTTTCCAAAAAACGATCGTAGATCCCTGCAATTGAGAGAATATCGTAGGGATTGTTCAGGTTTTTACTGAGCGTAACAGCATCTTCCACACTATGCGAGGTAGAATAATGCGAAGGCATTAACACAGCTCGTACATTTTCGGATCCCAATGCTTTACATGCCAACACCAGCGTTACGGCACTATCAATTCCACCACTACTTCCAAGAATGGCTTTTGAAAAGCCCATCTTACTGAAGTAATCTTTGATACCAAGCAAAATTGCATCGTGAATTTGAGCTATTCCCAAATGTTCATTGAGTTGGAGTGGTTGAAGTTCCATGTTTGAGATGGTTTCATTTTGCTGAACAACAGAGTTTGAAAACGATCCGTCCTGCTGCATCACCACATAATCCAAGAACTCCTGAAACAATGGCAATTGCTTGATCAGATTGCCCTGCCGGTCAAACACCATTGAGCCGCCATCAAAAACAATTTCAGTTTGGCTGCCAACACAATTACAGTAGCAAACAGGAACTGCATATTTCTCAACATTTCGCTTTATGATAGCCTTGCGGTCGTCGATGTGCGTATAATCAAACGGAGATGCAGATAAGTTCACAATCAGATCGGGCTCGAATTGTGTCAACTGATCCATCGGACAAATCCGGTACAGGGGATTGTCTCCCAAATTCCAAATGTCCTCGCAAATGGTGACAGCCATTTTTTTCCCCTTAAATTGAATGACTTCCCATGAAGAAGCCGGTTCAAAATAACGGTTTTCATCAAAGACATCATACGTTGGCAGGCACGTCTTATGTATCACGGATTGAATACGTTGCTCATACAAGAAATAAGCACTGTTGTGCAAATCCTTCCCTTCCCGTTGACGGTTTTCTGAAGGTGCTCCGATGAGTACACCAATCGAATCGGCGTGCTGTTTGATCTGATGAACGGCCTGCATACATTTTTCCCGAAAATCCTGAAATTCGAGAAAATCACGCGGAGGATATCCGCATACACTCAACTCACTGAAAAGAATCAGATCGCCTCCGGCTTTTTTTGCGGCTTCGATCGCTTCAATGATTTTATTTGTATTCTGTTCAAAGTTCCCAATGTGATAATTTTGTTGTGCCAGAAAAATCTTCATGCCTCAAATTTCAACATTTTCGATCACAGATCACCACAACAAAGCCATGAATCTTACGTTTAAAGCAATCATGAAATACGTATTAATTCTTTTCATTGTCGCTGCATTCAGTTCGTGCTCCGACTCTGAAAGCCGTCCGGATCTTTCCAATATCCATGTCCGTCTTCAATTTCACCGCTTTGAAGATGACTTTTTTACCCTTGACAGCAACGATACCCGAACCGGACTTTTGGAATTAACTAAGAAATATCCTGTTTTTTTACCTCTTTTCGTAACACATGTGCTGGGACTGGGCCCTGTAAGCGATAGTAATGAATTGGCCTATACAGGAACCAGGCGTTTTTTACATTTAAACCGCCCCGTTTACGATCAGGCACACCGTTTATTCAAAAAAATCAACAACTTGGAGCAGGATCTTGAATCGGGATTTCGTCATTTACGCTATTATTACCCCCAATATAAAATACCTGAAATTTATACCACAGTGGGACCCATGGACGCCCTGGCACCGATGAGCAATCAGGAACCAAGTCCCAATTTTATGGGTGAAAATTTTATTGCCATCGGTTTGCAATTTTATCTGGGAAAAGATTTTTCAATTTACAACGATCCTGCTTTCATCAGTAACATCGCTCCCCAATACCGGAGTAAGCGATTCTCTAAAGAATACATTGCAACCGATGTCTTCAGGTTGGTGCTGGACGATATGTATCCCGACAGCAGCAATCGCTTGCCTTTAATTGAACGATTTATTGAAAAAGGGAAACGCCAGTACTTGCTCAAAAAGTTACTTCCAGAAAAGCCCGACACGTTGTTGATTGGCTATACGGCGGAACAGTTAAAATGGTGTCATAACAATGAACGAAGCATCTATAATTTCTTCGTCCAACAGCGCTTGTTATTTGAAATCGATCCCGCTCTAACTCAAAACTTCACAACAGAAGGCCCTTTCACACAAGGGATGCCCGAAACCAGTCCCGGAAATATTGGGGCTTTTCTGGGATGGCAAATCGTAAACAGTTTCATGGAAAAGAGAAAATTAAGTCCGGATGCGTTGATGAAAACACAAGCCGGAGACATTTTCAGCGGATCAGGCTACAAGCCCCGTTGACGGATTCTGATGAAAGGTTCCCAACGCTTTCATCATACGATAATGTGATGCAATTGCAGCCCGCATTGTTGGAAGACTATGGTATGGAACATGGTGCTCTTTGCACTTCTGCTCAACTATTTTGCTGATAGCCGGATAATGAACATGGCTTATTCGCGGGAAGAGATGGTGCTCAATTTGAAAATTAAGACCGCCAACCAACCACGAAATAAAAACATTGTTTGGAGCAAAGTTTGCAGTTGTACGTACCTGATGTATAGCCCATTCATTTTCAATTTGTACCGGTTCAGTGCCGGCCTGTTCAAATTCAGTTTCTTCCAGAACATGTGCCAACTGAAATACAATCGCCAACGTTAAACCCATAAACAAATGCATCGTTGCAAAACCAATAGCCCATGTGCCTACACCAACAAGTTGAATAGGAATAACAAAGTAAACAAGCGCATAATACAGTTTACTGATCCAAAAAATGACATGATCCTTTACGCTCATTTTTTGAAGCGGTGTTGTATAAACTCTTTGACTTAAGTACTTATTAAAATCCATAATTGCGACCCATGCAAATGAGGAGATCGCATAGACCAGGAACATATACAGATGCTGGTATTTGTGAGCAGGCACCCACTTTTGTGTAGTGCATTGCCGGATCAACGGACTTTTGGCAATGTCATCATCTACTCCATCCACATTGGTATACGTATGATGAATGATGTTATGTTTAAACTTCCAAATGAATGCATTCCCACCTAACGCATTTAAGGAATAGCCCATTATTTCGTTAATCCACTTTTTACTGCTGTAACTTCCATGACAGGCATCGTGCATTACATTGAAACCGATGGATGCGGACGTTATTCCAAGCAAACCACACATTAGGAGCGCAGGAATGACCGGCACCGCAATTGTCAATAGGCATACATACAAGGCGATTGCCAATGGGATTAAAACCAACGTTTTAATGTATAATTTTCGGTTGCCCGTTTTCCGGATCTGATTGGCCGAAAAATACTGGTCGACTGCCTGTTTTAAATCTGTAAAAAAGACATTATTCTTGTTGTTAAACGTAACCTTTGGCATTAATAAGTGATTTGCACGCCGAACTCTAAATGAGAAAGCGGGATAAAATTAACCCTTTTCGCCGAAACTATGAGTCTTACGTTGCATCGAAAAGAAAATCAATTGTATTTAAAAGGAGCGATCAATTCAAACATGGGGATGTTCGCTCGAAATTGCTTTTTGTTTAACATATTCTCCATGATGTAATAGCCTTGCATGGAGCCCATCTCGGTCTTTAAATTACAACCGCTCACATACTGGTACCTGTCTGCAGGCTGAATCATGGGCTGCACCCCTACAACACCTTCACCTTCGACTTCTTTCATTGATCCTGAACTGTCAAATATGTGCCAGTGCCGCTTTAACAATTTAATGGGAAAAGGATTTTTGTTTTCAATCGTTATCCTGTACGCGAACATGTATTCCTGTTCAACCGGATTACTGTAATCCGGCTGATAAAACGTTTCTACCGTAATTTCAACCCCTTCAGAAATTTTGGATACCATGATGGCGTTTGTATGATTCTAACAAAATAACGAACTGTTTGTTGTAATTCGAAGGCTTCAGACAAAAGAAAGGAACACTTTTCCAGCTCACTCAAACCACCAACCGATATTTGTCTTGCTCAAGAGCCAGGTTGCAGCCATCCCCAGTAAAACAATGGATGAGATAACAACCAGCAACATCGCATTTCGTTTTTTACTTTTACGACTGCTGGAACCGGAAGCTTCTATTAACATATAAATGCTCCAAAGGAACACCCCAAAACTCATAAAAAACAAAAACTTAAACAGTTCCAGCCTTGCAGCCCATAAACCTAAAAGAATAAAAGAAAACACAGCATTCATATGTTCGATTACCATTGATTGCGATAAAGTTAGGAGTTTGTTCGTTTGAAATGCCAAATCAGATTGCCTTTGCTTTCTTGTATCCCGTCTTTTGCAGGTACTGCATGACTTTCTCACGTTGATTACCCTGAATAATAATCTCACCATCTTTTACCGAGCCCCCTGTTCCGCAGAAATTTTTGATCTGCTTCCCTAAAAGTTCCAGATCAGAATCTGTACCCACAAATCCTTTGATCAACGTAACCAATTTACCGGCCCGGTGCTTAGAGTCTAACTGGACTTTCAACAACTGGGCTTCCGGCGAGAGAGTGTCCGGCAGACTTGTATTTTCCGTTTGAAATTGAAAGTCCGGATCGGTACTGTACACGATCCCGCTGTTATCTGTTTTTCTTTTCTTTGACATGAGTTGAGCATCATTGGTTATACAATCTTCGCTTTCAAACTTAAATCCAGACTTTGGGCCTGATGAATCAAGGCACCAACACTGATAAAATCGACTCCGGTAGCTGCAAAGGCTTCGATATTTGACATTTGAATCCCTCCACTTGCCTCTGTTTCAATCTTGCCATCAATTAACTGTATCGCCTGTTTCAATTGATCAGGAGTGAAGTTATCCAGCATGATACGATCGGCCTTGCCCGAAGATAAAACCCGCTGAACATCTTGAAGCGTTCTGGTTTCAACTTCAATTTTGATTCCTGGTTTTACTGTTTGAACATAGTTCCATGCAAGGTCCAATGCCTTTTCTATACCACCACAATAATCGATATGGTTATCTTTCAGCATAATCATATCATACAACGCAAACCGATGATTGAAGCCACCTCCGATTCGGACCGCTTCCTTTTCCAATAAGCGGAAATTGGGTGTGGTTTTTCTTGTATCCAGCAGGCGGGCGGAATAGCCCTTGATTTGATCGGAATATTGTTTTGTTAAGGTTGCAATTCCACTCATTCGTTGCATACAATTCAATACAACCCGTTCACATTTGAGGATCGTATGAACATCCGCTTCCACTTCAAATGCATGTTCGCCGGGACTAACAAGATCTCCATCCGACTTGAATGACTTAAATACAATATGGGGTTGAATGGTTTTAAAAACGGCCTCAGCAACATGCATACCGGCGAGCACTCCTGAGTCTTTGATTTTTAGAACAGCAATGCCTTTGGCATCGGTTGGTATGCAACTGAGGGTTGAATGATCACCATCGCCAAGATCTTCAGCCAAAGCGTGATCAATCAATTGCTGCAACATTTCTTCATAGCGTTGTACCATAACGCAAATCTAATGGATTGAAGACTGCAGAAAAAAGAAGTGAGCGATTAATTCGAAGACTCAAATTCGATGCCCTGTATTAATAACTTATCTCCCTTTTGACGCATAAATACAGTTGTTCGATAACTGCCGTTTGATGTCTGCAACGTGCCGATAATGAAGTTGGACGCTGCATTGTTTCCGGAGTGCTTTACCTCAAATCCTTTGGAGCGATTGAGTGAAAAAAAATCCTTTAAAACCAAAACAGCCTGGGTTTTGCTATACGAACCGCTTTTCCCCGGGAAAGTGAGTTCTACTGATTGGTCGAAATAAGTACCAATTTTTTCGGCATTACCGGTTTTTAATCCAGCAACGATTTCATCTTTTTGTGTAAAGGAAAAGAAGACAACTGCGAGGATCAAAAAAAGGTACGTTTTGTAGTGAAGCGTTTTCATTGTAGTATTTGAAAAAGAAAATTACGAAAAGCGTGCCAAATAAACCAGTTTTCAGACAAGATCAGTCTGTTTGTTTGTTTTTACCCGTATCCGGCATCTCCGTAAAATCAAGTAAATTTGCACTTTGAACAGTCGGGAAGACAAAAGACCGTTTAAAAGCACCATTTTTTTTAGCAAACATCATACGAACAACAAAAAACAGCTTATGAATCCGAAAAAAACGATTCTCATTATAATGGACGGATGGGGTCTTGGTACAGTAAAGAATGCAGACGCCATTCAACAAGCCCGAACGCCTTTCGTAAGTTCACTTTACGCACAATACCCTAACACAACTTTAACAACCTGTGGGGAGTCTGTAGGACTTCCGGAGGGACAAATGGGCAACAGTGAAGTAGGTCATTTAAATCTTGGTGCGGGCCGAATCGTGTATCAGGAGCTACAAAGAATACATGTTGCAATACGTTCGGGTGAATTTGCAAAAAACCAAACACTTCTTGACAGTATTGAGTATGCCAAAAACAACAACAAGACACTTCACCTGATCGGGTTGGTTAGTGATGGAGGCGTGCATTCCCATACTTCACATTTAAAAGCAATTACAACTCTTTGTAAAGAAAAAGGACTAACGAATGTACTGATCCATGCTTTTACTGATGGCAGAGACACCGACCCTAAAAGCGGACTGGGCTATTTAACAGCCCTACAGCAGCACCTAGATCAAACAACCGGAACCATTGCATCCATTACCGGACGATATTATGCAATGGACCGTGACAAAAGATGGGAACGTGTTCAACTTGCATACGATGCCCTTGTAAACGGAAAGGGAATCTTATCAGACCATGTATTACAATCGGTTCAAGCGTCTTATGAAAATGGAATTACTGATGAGTTTTTAAAGCCCATCATCAACGCACAATTAGACCATCCTGTAATCAAAAACGGAGATGCCGTTATCTGTTTCAATTTCCGCACAGACCGATGCCGCGAGATCACACAAGTGTTAACGCAGCAGGATATGCCTGATTTTGGCATGAACAAATTGGAATTGCATTATACAACGATGACCGAATACGACAAGACCTACAAAGATGTTCGTGTCATTTTCGAAACCGATAATCTGAACCAAACACTGGGAGAAGTTTTAGAAGCAAACGGAAAAAAACAAATCCGTATTGCAGAAACCGAGAAATATCCTCATGTCAGTTTCTTTTTCAGTGGCGGCAGAGAGCAACCTTTTGAAGGCGAAAAACGCATCATGATCCCTTCACCCAAAGTAGCCACTTACGATTTAAAACCGGAAATGAGCGCCATTGAAGTTACAGAAGCCATCGTTCCTGAAATTGAAAACGAAACAGCAGATTTTATTTGTTTGAATTACGCCAATGCAGACATGGTGGGCCATACCGGCGTGTTTAGCGCAGCCATTAAAGCCATTGAAACCGTAGATAACTGTGTCAATAAAGTGGTAACCGCAGCACTACATCATGGATATACCGTTTTCCTGACGGCCGATCATGGCAATGCCGATTTTATGATTAATGAAGACGGCTCTCCCAATACGGCTCACACATTGAATCTGGTTCCTTTGTTCGTGCTCGACAAAGAATGGAGAGGATCGCTCAAGAACGGAAAATTGGGTGATATTGCCCCCACCATTTTACATTACATGGGATTACCCATTCCCAAAGAAATGACCGGAGAGATCCTGACGGAATCGTGAAAACCAGTGTAAAACATATCACTGCTTTCTTCTTAGCATCGCTTATGATGCTGCCATTGTTATTGCCTGTGATTTCGCAAATTCAGCAACGTTACGTTCAATGGGAAATGTTGGAGCAACTGGAACAAAAGGAGCTCGTTACCATCGAGGTAAAGGCATCTGAAATGCATTGGATCAGAAACGGCAAAGAATGTCTCGTTCAAGGAGAACTGTTTGATGTAAAACGGTACGTCCACAAAAACGGGAACTACATCCTCACCGGCCTATTTGACAGCAAAGAAAAAATCATACAGCAACAACTTGTTCAACAAACAGAAGAACGACAAGCACCCGAACATCAATCGCGCTTGATCAAGCTGCTTACAAGCAACCTTATGCTACCGGCAAGTCATGAACCGACGCCACCATACTGTCTATTTGTAAAAGAATACTCAGCTTATCTCAGTCCTTTGCACAAAGATCCGAGCTCATCAATAAGCTCGCCTCCACCCGAGCAGATTTAAACCTCAACAAATTTCATTTTTCTCTATACGCTGCATCGACCTGGATCACGTTCAGTGATTGTACAGGAAATATGGATATGAATCAATCCTGCAAGTGTTGATCGGAAAGCAACCCGACTACTCTTGA
>CANGQQ010000021.1 GCA_947456025.1 Chitinophagaceae bacterium
AAATTCACATAGCTCAGGAAGAAACAAAATTTGGATTAGATGAACAGGAACTGGAAGAGTTGATAAATCAAATGCAGGAGCAGCCTTTATTACATGTCAAAATCATCGGAATGATGGGCATGGCTTCCTTCTCGGAGGACTCTGAACAAATAAGAAACGAATTTCATTATCTCAAGTCCTTATTCTGTCGGTACCAATCCATGCATCTGCCCAATTTTGAAATGCAACAGTTGTCAATGGGCATGAGCAGTGATTATAAAATCGCACTTTCGGAAGGGAGTACAATGATCCGAATTGGAAGTTTATTATTCGGTTCCAGATCTTGAATTCTTTGATTTTCGAAACAGGAAGTACAAAACAACGACCAATAGTATGGTAAGACCCAATGGCAATCCGTAGAGTTTCAGGCGTTGTTCTTTTACGATTCCTTTTCGAACATCATTACCGATACATTGAATACGTATACTGTCGTACTTGTTTTGTTCCACAACCCAAAAATCTCCCGACGAACTGATGGCTCCATTGACCGGAAACCAACCGTCTGCCGAACGGTAAACCGGAGTGGCAAATTGACGTCGGTCAATTTTAAGAATCTCAATTCCGGTTGCCAAATAAATGTTACCACTTTTATCGGTCCACACATTTCGGATACTCATATCCGTTGACTCTCCCTGAAGTTGTTTCACGACATCCTTCAAAACTACTTTAATGGTGTCATCAGGAGGAATACAGTAAACATGATGACTGTCCGAAAAAAACAAAAAACCTTTTATACTTCTGTGCAGGTTGCGGGCACCGGTAAGATTGCATGTTGCCAATGTCCGGATCGTGCCATTGTTGTTTCGTTCTTGAAACTGGATTTGGTTTCCGGATCTAATCCAGTAGAGATGCCCTTCGTCATCCATGCAAAAGTCGTTATAGTCAGGAAGGAACGGAATTTTATACGTGTATTCCAATTGACCATTGCGGTAAAGTTTCCAGATATAAATCTCTTTAATTCCCGTTCCGCTCGAAACAGAATCTCTACTTCCAATCAAAGTTCCACTATGATCGATTGCAAGAAATCGGGTATTTTGATTCTTCAAAATCAACTCTTTTTTTCCAGACCGATCGGCACTCCAGATATCATTGTTGTAACTGAAATAACCAGTGCCCGCCGTATCTACCAAGAACTCCGGAAAAGACTGGGCTTTGGAAAAGGCCGTCATCAAAAACCAAAATAAAAAAGAGAGAACAAGACGCATTATAAATTTATTGAATCAAAAGGAAATTCATCGGACGGTAACAGTTAACGTTCCCAGATGATTTTTTTACCGAAAACCAATGTATTGTCAGTGAACTTGATTTTTGAAAGTTGTACCAACCAAATCGTACCTCGATAAAGAGCCGATACCGGGTATTTCAAGAGGTAAGCATTTTCCGCTTTATTTTTTACAGAAGAATCCGGCCGTTGAAAAAGACCCGTAAATTGTACACCTCTGATTTTCGTTTTGTCTAATTTATCGGCCAAAACGGTTCCTGCAACGATGGGGTTCTGTAAAGCATCTTCAATGTGCTTCGTATCTTCATCCGATTTAAAAACGAGCAGTTGCAACTCGGGTATGTACGCATAAAAACAAGAAGCACAATAGGGGGTATTGTTGACGCTTGTAGCAAACGTAAAAACAGACTGTGACTCCAGAAATTTCTGAATACTTATATCGGGCGCAAGTGGCTGACTCTGAGTTAAAGACATTGCATGAAATTTCAGCAAAGATTTGTCTTCAAAGTTGAACAGGAAATGACATGTATCAGTAAAGCAACCAATTCTTATTGACTATAAGATTGATTCTCTACGACTTACGATCATTTATTTGTATTCACCAAAAACACTTCGCAATTCATCTGCAATTTCACCCAATGTACATTTATGTTCAACAGCCTCTATAACAACCGGCATTAAATTTTCACCGCTTACAGCACGGTCATTGATCGCCTGAAGACACTGATCCACTTTTCCGGGATTGCGGTTGCTTTTCAGTCTTTGCAATTTTTCCATTTGAACCGCTCGAATGCTATCATCAATTTTCAAGAGTGGGGTATCTTGTGTTTCGTTAACCTGAAATTTATTTACCCCTACAATGATTTTAGAATTGTTTTCAATTTGTCGTTGATAATCGTAAGCGCTTCTAGCAATTTCATCCTGAATAAATCCTTGTTCAATAGCACTTACGCTTCCTCCCATGACGTCGATCTTATCTATCAATTCCCATGCTTTGGCCTCTATTTCGGAAGTAAGCGATTCTACAAAATAACTGCCGGCCAACGGATCAACTGTATCGGTAACACCACTTTCAAATGCAACAATTTGTTGTGTTCTTAACGCAATACGTGCGGCTTCTTCAGTAGGAAGACTTAAGGCCTCATCGTAACCATTCGTATGCAAGGATTGTGTTCCTCCTAAAACGGCAGCAAGTGTTTGAAGGGTAACTCTTGAAATATTATTAAGCGGTTGCTGAGCCGTTAGGGTACTGCCTCCGGTTTGGGTGTGAAAACGAAGCATCATGGCTTTAGGATCTGTTGCCCCTGCATCTTTCATGATTTTTGCCCACATTTTACGGGCAGCTCTGAACTTGGCGGTTTCTTCAAACAAATTATTGTGTGCATTAAAGAAAAAGGAAAGTCGCTTGCCAAACACATCAATATTCAATCCTTTTTCCAAAGCAGCCTGAACATAAGCTTTACCGTTGGCCAGTGTAAATGCAACTTCCTGTACGGCCGTACTGCCTGCTTCTCGAATGTGGTAACCACTTATAGAAATCGTATTCCATTTAGGCAGATCACGACTGCACCATTCAAAAATATCGGTGATGATGCGCATACTGGGCTTAGGAGGGTAGATATAAGTGCCTCTTGCCGCATATTCTTTCAGGATGTCATTTTGAATCGTACCGGCAATTTTTTTCAGATCGGCACCTTGTTGCTTTGCCAACGCCACATAGAAGCTAAGTAAGATAAAGCCTGTTGCATTGATGGTCATGGATGTTGAAACATCCTCCAACTTGATTCCCTGAAAGAGTGTTTGCATGTCTTCAATACTGTCGATTGCAACGCCCACTTTTCCTACCTCACCTTCGCTCATTGCATGATCGCTGTCGTATCCTATTTGGGTGGGAAGATCAAAAGCGACACTTAAACCCATCACTCCCTGGTTCAGCAAGTAGTGATAGCGCTTGTTACTTTCCTCAGCAGTTGAAAACCCGGCATATTGCCGCATGGTCCATAGTTTTCCACGATACATATCCGGTTGCACACCTCGTGTAAACGGATAGCTTCCGGGTAATTCCAAAGCGGTATGAGCTTTCAGATCCTGATCGGTATAAACTTCCTTTATTTCAATTCCGGAATCGGTGTGACGTTTCTTTTCTTCCATGGCAATCGTTATTGGTATTAAATATTAATAAACTTTATGATAACTGTTCGCTGGCATTATGCTTGTAAAATTTTCCGCACATCATTGTTCAGTAATGTTGTTACGATCTGTTGTAATGATGCATGTTCATCTTCGGACAAAAGTGTCAACAGATTTTTCCCTAAATCCAGACCACTTGCATCTGAAGGCAACATGGAAGTGACTTGATTAATGATAAAAATATTTTGTTCTTTTAAATTTTTTACTGCATCCCAGGCAGTGGGAGAGACATACAATTGCTGACTGATATTGTATTCAAATTCGGTTTTAATGGTTTGGACCAAAGTGTTCTGCAATTGAGCAGCCGTCATGTCTGCTAACGAAAAACGGTTGACCAAATTTTGAAGCCCAATACGGTCGCATAAAATGATTAAACGTTCATACGCCTGCAATTGCAAACGCGTCATTTCAGGATTTAGTTTCGTTGGTGCAGCGGTTGAAACGGGCGCATCGGTTTGTCTGCGCGCTTCTTCGAGCAGTTCTTTACGACCTACAACACGTAAATACCATGCCAGTGCTCCAAATAAGATCAAACCTCCGATAAAAATATAAATCAAGATTGTATTATCCATTCGTTTTAAATAATTCGGGCAAAAATACACGATTGTCGGTGTTTCTGTTCAAATCAAAAGTCCAATTGAACAATATGCTGTCATGTTTGTAAATTTGTAACCAGAAAGTTTGTTTATGGAAATTCTGAATTCAACACCTGTTCAATTTACTGCGAGTGCAATACATGAATTAAAGCGTCTCTATCAAAACGAACCTGAAGGCAAGTTGCTGCGCATTGGCGTAAAGGGAGGCGGATGTTCCGGATTGAGTTATGTTTTAGAATTCGATGAACCCAAGGAGAACGACGATCACTTTCGCATTCAAGAAGTAAGTTGCATCATGGATAAAGCACATGCACTTTATCTAAGCGGAATGGAAATTCACTGGGATAACGGATTGAATAACAGAGGCTTCACATTTATCAATCCTAATGCCTCCAAAACCTGCGGTTGCGGAACCAGTTTTGCGGTTTAAACTCACACAGCCCCCTTACAATATTCGAATTTACACCGTAACCCTTTTAAACGGGACTTCTATTGCGTTCTCACAACTATTAAAATAGTATATTAGGTGGTCATTCAACCGAAGTATCAGAAATTGATCCTGATTTTTCGATTATTCAATTCTAATATCAATTCAATGAGAACATCAAAGTACTTACTGGCATGTTTTGCGATCGTTTTGTATACCAAGGATGCAGCTGCACAAAACCGGCCCATGGCGCTTAACGGAATCGCGACTGCAAAAAACAGTTCAGACAACAACACGGGCGAAAAAGGGTTTCGACAAATTAAAGTTGAAAGATTTCTTACCATTTCAATACCTGAAGGTGGAGCCAATGGCGCATCTGTAATCTATCATCCCAAGGAAAAACTTTATTATGCTGCACAGGCAGGGAACAAGGAATTTCCATTAGTTATTTTTAACGCAGACGGATCTATTGTATCCGAACAAGGACAAGCCACTTTGATTGACATCAGAGGTTTGTGGTACAATCCAAGAACACAGGAAATCGGAGGGAATGGCTACCAGGAATTTGGATGGTTTACCTATTCTTTAAACCGCAATGGAATTGTTGAGTCCATAAAAATCATCCGTGAAGGAAGAAATCAGCCTGATGATCACAGTCCGGGTGTCCTCAATACAAAAGAGGATGAAGTCTTGTTTCTATCGGGATTGAATATTTCCTGTTATTCAACCAACGGAAACAATAAAAACAAGACAATACAACTCCATATCGGTGCCCGGAATGCAGAGGAAAATGCTGTTTCTGATTCCTATTTCGAAGAGCATTACAATACTCGTTCCATCATTTATACGGGAAAAGAAGGAGCTGAAATTGGATTGCTACATGTTACCCGGAAGCAAGTTGAACTCTACAACATCAAAACAGGATACATGACCGGTGTGGTGGACTTACCGCTTTCATTTACACCGGAAACTTTTTTTAATTTTTCGTATGCAAATGGCGTTTATTGGATTTTCAATAAAGAAACACGCAAATGGCATGGATTTAAAGAGACTGAATAAACAGTGTATTCTGTTCTTATATGATTTCCGGTTCAAATAGCATCATTAAAAAAGCCCCTTTGCAGGGGCTTTTTTAGTAGCATTAGCTTATGGAATGTCTTGCCTTTGCAAGTGTATTATCTTTCTCCGGTTCTCCCAATGGTTTGTCTTTAGCGAAATCCACAAGAATTGGAGCCGCCACAAAAATAGAGGAGTAGGTACCTGTTATTACCCCAATCAACATAGCAAATGCAAAGCCGCGTGTTACTTCACCTCCAAATACAAACAGGATCAATAACGTTAAAAACACGGTCAATGAAGTCATGATCGTACGCGATAAAGTGTCGTTGATCGCTTTATTGATAATGACTTTTTTATCGGAGCCGAACATCTTTTGACTGTATTCACGAATCCGGTCAAAAACAATAACCGTATCGTTCATTGAAAATCCAATTACGGTAAGAACAGCAGCAATAAAATGCTGATCAATTTCGAGCGGGAAGGGAACCACATTTTTCAAAAAGGAGAACACCGCAAGTGTTACGAGTACGTCGTGCAACAATGCGACAATTGTTCCTACAGAATAACGCCAATCACGGAAACGCAGGAAGATATAGGCGGTGATAACCAATAATGAAACAATTGTTGCCCAAATCGCACCTTTTTTCAAGTCATCCGAAATGGTAGGCAATACGGTTTGTGAACTTTGTTTGTACTGCGTGTGGAATTGTTGATAAGAGAGCCCGGCAGGCAGGAAAGGACGTAACCCGTCAAAGAGTTTGCTTTCAACAATTGAGTCGACAGACTGGCCCGGCTGGTCAATTAAATAATCGGTTGTGATATTTAACTGCTTCGCATTACCAACTGTTTTAATGACGGGGTATTTTCCGAGAACTTTGTGTAGAGCGTCCCGAACATCATCATTATTCATATCCCGGTCAAACACAACAGTGTAACTGCGACCGCCTTTAAATTCCACACCATAATCGAACCCGTTGAAAACGGAAGCAATTCCTAAACCAAAAACTACAATTGAGATGGAATAAGCAACCTTACGGTATTCAATGAATTTGTAAGCCGCATGTTTGAATACATTTCTGGAAACAGAAGTAAAATATTCAAAATGACGCTTTTTGATGGTCCAGAAATCTGTAATCAAACGTGAAACCAAAATACCGCAGAACAAACTGAGTAAGATACCGATGATTTGTGTTGTGGCAAATCCAAGCACAGGCCCCAAACCAAAATAGAAAAGTATGATGGCTGTTAATAAGGTCGTTACATGCGCATCCAAAACTGGCGCGAGCGAACGCTTGTAGCCATCAATGACCGCTAATTGATAACTTTTTCCTTTCGTTAATTCTTCTTTAATACGTTCAAAAATGATTACGTTGGTATCTACTGCCATACCAATGGTCAAAACCAAACCGGCAATACCAGGAGCAGTTAAGGTAGCCCCCAAAGAACTCAAAACGCCAACCGTAAACAATAAATTAAGAATTAAGGCCAAATTAGCCACCCATCCACCTGTATTATAATACACAAGCATCAGGAGAAAGATCACCACAAAAGAAATCACAAATGCCATGGTTCCCCCTTTGATGGCTTCGGCACCTAAGGTAGGACCAACAACTTGTTCCTGTACAATTTTTGCCGGTGCAGGAAGTTTACCTGTTTTTAAAATGCTGGCTAAATCCTGAGCTTCCTGAATTGAAAAGTTGCCGCTGATAACTGAATTTCCACCGGATATAGCCTGATTAACACGCGGTGCAGAATAAACATAATTATCCAAAACGATCGCAACAGCTTTACCAACATTATCACCCGTTAATTTTTCCCAGGCTTTTGCACCTTTGTTATCCATACCCATTGTTACCTGCACTTCGCCATTGCGACTGTCAACATCCTGACCTGCAATTATAACAGATTCGCCACTCAATTTCGGTTTCTCGCTACCCGGTACAGTGCGAATGGCAAATACCTCCAGCAAACTCTCACCGGATTTATTCTTAACGGGTTTCGCTCCGTAATAAAAACGCAAATTGGAAGGCAGGATTGATTTAACGATTTCAAGATTCACATAGTTTGTGAACGTGTTGGTATCATTTACAGCAACAAAACCCAAAGTTGCCATTGAACTGGGTTGAACATTCGTGCCCGGCTGTTGCAATAAGCGGGTAAAGGCATTGTCATTTCCTTTCGCAACAGAAGGAAGGGTAGCGGGTTTACCGGAATCGGTTTTAACAACAGAACCTGAGTCTTTCTTAACAGTGTCAATTGGTGTAACACCATTCAGAAAATCTTTCAATTTAGCGTCAATCGGCTGAATGTATTGAACAAAGAAATTTTGATCCACAGCAAAGGTTTCCCAGAATTCCAGATTGGCCGTTGCTTGTAAATACTTGCGTACACGCTCCGGATTATCGATTCCGGCCAATTCAACCGTAATGATTCCTTTGTTTTGATCGAGGTTTAAATTGGGTTGTGCAACACCAAACTGATCGATACGTGCACTCAAACGATCAAAGGTGCGTTTAACCGCCAACTCTGCTTCTGTACGAATAACCCCTAAAACTTCATTATCGGAAGAGGTAACTTTGATACGGCTGCTTTGTGATGATCCTGCAAACAAACCGGCCAATTTTCCTCCGGGGTTCACTTCCTGAAAGGCCTCATGAAATAAGGTAACAAAATCGGCATCACTGTTGGCCTTCTTCTGAACCGCTTTTTGGAGTGCCTGATTCAAAAACGGATCTTTGGGATTGTTACTCATCGAACGGATCAACCCATCCAAACCAACTTCCAGCGTAACATTCATTCCGCCTTGAAGATCAAGTCCCAGATTCAGTTCTTGCTCGGTTGCCTTTTGGTAGGTTAATTTGTTGTAAAGTATTGGAATATGGAAGATTTGCTTCTCTTTCAAGCTATCAATATACCTGCGATAGGTTACGTTCAATACAGAATCCTTGAACTCCTTGGACGCGCCACCGTAGTTGTTTTTTACAAAACGTTCCGCTTTAGCTCTCTGTTTACTTTCGAAACTGTTTACAATCCAAGTGAAACTCAACTGGTAAAGCGAAATGATTATTAATGCAATCGCAAAAAACTTTACCAAACCTTTCATTGCCATAAATAGAGTATTAAATTAGGTTTTTTAAGGACGGCAAAGATAGGGGTTTCGTGCTGAAACTGAACAGGATGCAACTTTCTCTTTCGGCCCTTAAATCCTGTGTTTGGGAAGTCCCGAATTCCGGTTTTAATTCATTGTTACTTTTTCTCATTTTGTACTTTTTTTTCGAAGAACAACATCCGGAATCCCGTTCTGCAATGCTTTAAATTTCGAGAGGTGAAACCTTAATGGGACTAACATTCAATAGTTTAAGTTGCTTTAATTTGCGCCCATGAAATTATCCTCTTTATTAGATCGGTTTAGTGAACCGGAAACGCTTAAAATGGCCAAATTAGGCCGTGAATTAAGGTCTCAAGGTGTTGACGTCATTGATTTAAGCCTTGGAGAACCCGATTTTGACACACCCACCCACATTAAGGAATCTGCAAAAAAGGCGGTTGATGACAATTACAGCCATTACACACCTGTTGCCGGATATCTGGATCTGAGGGAAGCAGTATGTACCAAACTGAAACGGGATAACAATTTGGACTACAAACCGGAAAACATTGTAGTTTCTACAGGGGCGAAACAAAGCCTGGCGAATATTATTCTCGCAACTGTTGACAAGGGAGACGAAGTCATCATACCGGCTCCATTTTGGGTCACTTATTCCGAATTGGTAAAAATTGCAGGTGGCGTTCCTGTTATTTTAACTACCACAATGGAAAACAAATACAAAATTACCGGTAGTGAATTGGAAAAAGCCATTACGCCTAAAACGAAAGTTTTCTTATTTTCTTCTCCTTGTAACCCTTCCGGTTCTGTTTACTCAAAAGATGAATTGAAAGCACTTGCGGATGTATTTGAAAAACATCCCGAAATCTTTATCATTTCCGATGAAATTTATGAATACATCAATTTTGTTGGTAAACACGAAAGCATTGCACAGTTTGAATCCATCAAGGAGCAAGTCATCATCGTGAACGGACTCAGTAAAGGATATGCCATGACCGGCTACCGATTGGGTTACATAGCTGCAAACACTGCTGTTGCGAAAGCATGTGAAAAATTACAGGGTCAATTCACAAGCGGTACCAATGCTGTTACACAAAGAGCTGCCATTGATGCCTTAATCGGAGATCAGCAACCAACAAAAGCCATGACCGAGGAATTTGAACGCAGGAAAAAAAGAGTCATGCAACTTATAAGTGAAGTACCCGGTTGGAGCGTAGCTGAACCGGACGGCGCGTTCTACGTTTTTCCAAAAGTAGATGCCTACTTCGGTAAAACGAACGGCCAGCTAGTCATTGAAAATGCAGACGACCTTTGTATGTACTTATTGAATACAGCCCATGTTTCTACCGTTACAGGACGTGCCTTTGGTTCTCCTGAATGCATACGCCTTTCCTTTGCAAACAGCATGGAAAAAATAGAAACAGCATATCAACGCATTAAAGATGCGCTCAATAAACTGAAATAATCGACAACGACCACTAAAAAAGCAGTCCTAATGGACTGCTTTTTTTATTTACTACATTGCGTCGTCTTAAAATTTGACGTTTCAGTAAAACTATTTGGCTGCTTTTTTAACAGCTGCTTTTTTAGTCGGCGCTTTTTTGGATGCAGACTTTTTAGCAGATGCCTTTTTGGTTGCTGTTTTCTTAACAGCTGCTTTTTTAGCACCCGCTTTTTTGGAAAAAGCATTAGGAACCTGAGCTTCAATCATTTTCTTTATTTCATCCAGCGTAAGTGTTGCAGCCTCCTCATTTGTATATTTCGTTCCATCTTTTTTCTTATCCAGTTTGAGCATTTTTTTGCCAAAACGGACAAAAGCGCCCCATCTTCCATTTTCTATAGCAATGTTCTCTTCGGGCCAGCGAGTAATAAAACGGTTCGACTCTTTTTCAATTTTTGCTGAAATGAGTTCATCAATATCTGACTGAGAAAGCGCATCAAAATTGTATCGCTTTGGGACATTAATGAAAAATCCATCCCATTTGATGTAGGGACCAAATCTTCCTTTTCCCTTGGTAACAGGTTTTTGTTCATAAAAAGCAACAGGAGCATCAGCCGTTTGCTTCTCACGTATCAACTCAAGGGCTCGTTCCATTGTTACATCCAATGGTTCTTCTCCTTTGGCCAGAGAAACGAACTGATCGCCGTACTTGACATAAGGACCAAAGCGACCGGCATTCACACTTACTTCATGACCTTCCCATTCGCCAAGCGTACGAGGCAATTCAAACAGATTCAATGCCTCTTCAAGTGTTATCGTTTCGATGCTCTGGTTTTTACGCAAAGCGGCAAATCGCGGTTTTTCTTCTTCACTCACATCGCCAATCTGCACCATAGGACCGAAACGTCCCATACGGGCAACGATTTTTTTACCTGTCTTTTGATCCACACCCAGTTCACGTTCACCTTTAATGCGTTCTGCAGTTTCAATAGTCTTTTCGACTTCTTTCTTGAAGGGTGTATAAAAAGCAGCGAGCATGTTGTTCCACTTCAATTTGCCTAGGGCAACTTCGTCGAAATCACCTTCGATTTTAGCCGTGAAGCCATAGTCCATGATGTTCTCGAAATACTGCTTCAGGAAATCCGTTACGACTAAGCCCAAATCAGATGGAAACAGTTTTGCTTTTTCGGCTCCGGTAACCTCTTGCTCATTTCGTTTACTGACTGTTTCATTCTTTAACACCAGTATGTTGAAACCACGAATTGTGCCTTCCTTATCCTTCTTCTCAACATAACCGCGTTTAAGTATTGTTGAAATGGTGGGAGCGTAGGTCGATGGACGTCCAATTCCCAATTCTTCAAGTTTTTTTACCAGCGATGCTTCCGTGTAACGTGGAGCCGGTCGGGAAAACTTCTCTGTTGCTTTCATTTCCTGTAACGGAAGCGTTTGACCTACTTTCAATGGAGGCAACATTCCTTCCTGAGATTCATCCTCAGAAACATCATCATCGTCTCTACCTTCCATGTAAACTTTCAAAAATCCATCAAATTTTAAAACTTCACCTTCAGCTTTTAATTCATCATTGTTAGTGGAAATGGAAATGGTTGCAGTCGTACGTTCCAGTTCCGCATCCGCCATTTGTGATGCCATGGTACGTTTCCAGATCAACTCATACAAACGTTTCAGCTCGGGATCATCTACCGTGGTTTGTTCCATGTAGGTTGGCCGAATCGCCTCATGTGCTTCCTGTGCACTTTCGTTTTTATTCTTGAATTTTCGGAACTGATGGTATTGGTCGCCATACATACCTTTAATGGTACGAGTCAGATCTCCCAAAGCCGTATCGCTCAAATTAACACTGTCGGTACGCATGTAGGTGATTTTACCACTTTCATAAAGCCGTTGTGCCAACTGCATGGTACGGCTCACTGAGTATCCGATTTTACGACTCGCTTCCTGTTGCAGTGTTGAGGTCGTAAAGGGAGGCGCCGGAGATTTTTTGCCGGGTCGTACCTGTATATCTTTAACTTGGTAGGAGGCGCCCTTACAACTATTCAGGAATGTTTCGGCACCTTTTACGTCATTTATTTTTTTTCCTTCGGCTTTGAATGTTACATTCCGTTTATTATGATCCTCAGCAGTGAAAAACGCTTCAAGTTTATAAGATGATACAGTGGAGAATGCATTGATTTCCCTTTCTCGTTCTGCGATCAACCGCACAGCTACACTTTGAACACGCCCTGCGCTCAAATTGTTACGCATGCTCATTTTACGCCACAAAACAGGACTCAATTCAAAACCAACAATACGATCCAGAATTCTACGGGCTTGTTGTGCATTAACAAGATCCATATTAACGGTTCTTGGGTTGGCCACAGCTTTCTGGATAGCAGGCTTTGTAATTTCATGAAAGACAATACGTTTCGTTGTTTCAGGATTCAAGCCCAACACTTCACACAAATGCCAGCTGATGGCTTCACCTTCACGGTCCTCATCCGTTGCCAACCACACTTCATCACTTTTCTTGGCGAGTGTTTTTAAATCCTTAACGACACGTTCTTTTTCGTCCGGAACGATATATCGTGGTTGAAAATTATTCTGCACATCAATTCCCATTTCATCCTTTTCCAGATCACGGATATGACCATAACAACTCTTGACCTCGAAATCTTTTCCCAGGATTTTTTCAATGGTTTTTGCTTTCGCAGGGCTCTCAACTATCAGTAGATTCTTGGGCATAATTTAAAATAAATTACCGTTTTAGGTATTCGTTCGGCGTCACAATATTATAAAATGATTGATAAATGAAATAAATTTTAGCAGAACGAGGACATGAACCCATAAAAAAACAACAGATTCATTTTATCGCAATGGAGCATTTTCTCATGACAAAAATTCAATAACGGTCTTCAAAACACCCGCGTCTTTATAAATTCTTCGATGACCAAGTCCCTGAGTGATTACAAATTGAAAATTCGGAAACCGATGTTCTTGTATTTTCTGAGCATCAGACCAGGGTGTAACGGAATCATCCCGGTCGTGAATCCAAAGGACTTGCGCCTTAATGGTTTTGGACGCTCTGCCAATTGAATAATATTCGGGCCATTGTCCGCCTGCATCATGGATTACTTCACGCATCGCTGTTTTTACCTTTTTTGAGATTTTTAACAACGAGCAAAAACCGTTCAATGCAGTACTTGTTTCGGTAGCAGGTGCTATCAATACCATCTTGTCAGTGGCGTTCTGCACAGACTCTTCGGCAAATAAGCTTAAGGCCAAGCCTCCAAATGAATGTGCAATAAACGCTTGTACCGGCCCCCATTGTGCATGAATCATTGCAATCATCTTTTTGTACTGCAATACATTTATGGATGAACCGCTGCTAAATCCGTGAGCAGGCGCATCAAAAGCCAGCACCTCGTATCCTTGGTCTATCAGAGGTTGTACAAAATGTTCAAACTTGTGTACAGAGGAAGAAAAACCATGCAGAATCAATGCTTTTTTTGTCTTTCCTGAATTCCATCGATAACCCTTCAAAAGATTATCATCCATTTGAAATTGAAGTTGTTCCGCTTGTTCAAAAATGGGTGCGTTTCTTTTAGATGAACGGCTCATGGGTGTGCAAAACAACCGAAAAGCATAGGCGGCAGCTTTTTTTACAGAAAATAATGCATACAGCCGAATGCAGTTTCTGAAATAAAATAAAACTATATGTTGAATGAGGTTCATGCGTGATTTTAATAAATATATAAGTCTGCAAATTAATTCAACAAAAACATTCAATACTTTTAATTTGAATATGAAACTATCGCTTATAGGTGCAGGCAATACCGGAACGGTACTGGCAAGGTTAATACATAATAAAGGTTTGAAACTGGTTGATTTATGGAGCAGAAACCCGCTTCATGCCGAAGAACTGGCTTCAAAAGTGGACGGTCGGCCCATTCAACAATTACATTCCTTATCGGATGAAGCAGATCTATTTTTGATAGCTGTTCCCGATACCGCCATCGAATCGGTCGTTCATCCCGCTTTTTTCCACAACAAACCGGTATTTCATACGGCAGGCTCCGTAAGCAGAAACGTTCTGCAAACGATCAGTTCCGAATTTGGTGTTTTATATCCATTGCAATCGTTGAGAAAAGAACAAACACGAATACCCAAAATCCCGTTTCTTATCGATGGCAATACAGATACGTCCTTACAACTGATTGAAAAATTGGCCCGCATCTTGTCGGATGACGTTCAACTTGCGAATGATGAACAACGATTACATTACCACCTGGCTGCAGTCGTTTCCGGAAATTTCACCAACCATCTGTATTCTTTGACGGAACAATTTTGTAAAACACACGATTTGAATTTTTTACAACTATTGCCGCTTATTCAGGAAATAGCAGAACGTCTGAACACCCGTTCGCCGGTTTTATCACAAACTGGTCCGGCCGCAAGAGGAGACATTGCTACCATTGAACATCACTTGACTTTATTGGAAAAGGAACCCGGATTACAAAAGATATACAGGATCATGTCGGATAGCATCCGTGAGTTTCAATCTAAAAATCAAGAACTTCACAACTCATTTTAAATTCTTTCGAATGGATTTATTGGAACATTTTAAACAGATTAAAACCTTTGTCTTTGACCTTGATGGAGTGTTGACAGATGGATCGTTACTCATCATGCCTGATCAGCAATTTATCCGAACCATGAACATCAAAGATGGGTATGCATTGCAACTTGCCGTAAAAAAAGGATATGAGATTGTAATCATTTCGGGAAGCAATTCCGGTCCTTGTAAGGAACGATTGGAATATCTGGGCATCAAACATATTTACATGGGCATTAAAGACAAAACAGCGGTATTGACTGAATTTTTAAAAGCCCACGACCTTAAATGGGAGCAGACCTTATATATGGGAGATGATTTACCGGATTTTGAAGTGATGAAACATACGGGGTTACCTTGTTGCCCGGCCGATGCAGTTCCTGAAATTCAGCAAATTTCAGCCTATATTTCTGAATCCGCTGGCGGGAAAGGATGTGCAAGAGAAGTTATAGAAAAGGTTTTAAAACTGAACAGGCACTGGAATGAGGCGGGCTCGCAGATTGCCGCTCTGTAAAAACAACTGTGTCTGCTTATCTTTACACATTCAAAGAAACATGAAAGCATTTGTCGCATTTTTAAAGCTGATTCGCTGGCCCAATCTTGTTTTTATTGCGTTAACCCAGGCTGTCTTTTTTTATGGAGTGGTTATGCCCGTATTGTATCAGGATCTTTATGTTCCAACGGAAGTAAGATCGCTTTTTTGGATTTTGTGTATTTCCTCTGTCTTGATAGCAGCCGCCGGCTATATCATCAACGACTATTTTGATTTAAACATCGACCTTATCAACAAACCCGAGCGGCTCGTTGTTGATCGTTTGGTGAGCCGCAGATGGGCGATCTTCTTTCACATGCTGTTTTCGATGACGGGCATTCTCCTCGGTTTTTATATCGGATTGCAAAATGGATCCTGGACCATTGGCATCGCTAACAGCATCTGCGTTTTCGTATTATGGTTTTACAGCACCACGTTCAAAAAGAAATTACTTACGGGTAACATTCTTATTTCTCTTTTAACCGCCTGGACCGTTTTGGTCGTTTATGTCTATATTCTTCAGCGAGAAGTCAATCTGTCACATCAGGCTTATACCAGTTCACAGGCCAAACTACTTCGTCTTTCCATTCTGTATGCTGCATTTGCTTTTATCGCAACACTGATACGCGAAGTTGTAAAAGACATGGAAGATCTTCAAGGCGACTTAAAATACGGATGTAAAACGATGCCTATTGTATGGGGAATTGATTTTACCAAAATCTTTGCCGGAATCTGGATGGTCATCTTACTTGTATTACTCTTGATTGTTTTTTATTACATCTTACAGCTACGGATGTGGATACCCGCCTTCTATGAAATGGTGCTCATCATCCTTCCTGCCGCTTACACCCTTAAATTATTGATCAAAGCAGAAACGACACCTGCCTTTGCTAAGATCAGTTTCTGGATTAAAATTTTTATTTTAACCGGCATCCTTTCCATGCTCTTTTTTAAATTTTACTAAATGGAACGTATCATATTAGCTTCCGCCTCACCACGCAGAAAACAATTGCTGGAATGGGCCGAAATTCCTTTTGATGTACTCGTAAAAGAAACACCTGAAGATTATCCGGAACATCTTTCGGCAGAAGAAGTGCCTGTTCATATTGCACGCAATAAGGCTTTGGCCGTAAGAGGCGATCTCAGTCACGACCGCATTATTGTTGCGGCTGATACAATCGTAGTTCTCAACAATCAAATCATCGGCAAACCGGCCAACAGGGCCTCTGCCATTGCAACACTTCATGACTTATCCGGTCAAACACACAGAGTCATTACAGGTGTTTATATTGGGAAAGGGAACATGGAACGTTGCTTTGAAGACATAACCCATGTTTCTTTTCACAAACTCACAACAGCACAAATTGAATATTATGTTGACCGTTACAAGCCCTACGATAAAGCCGGTTCCTATGCCATTCAGGAATGGATTGGTGTAATTGGAATTAAAGAAGTATCCGGCGATTTTTACAATGTAATGGGTTTACCCGTTAGCAGGGTGGTTCAGGAATTACACGTTATGATGTCCTGAAAATTTATTTATTTTTACAGGGCTAACCAACCTGACACCTAACCATGAATGAACGTCTGCTTCAGTTTATCTGGCAACATCAGTATTTTTCAAACCAGACACTACGCTCCATAACCGGATCAAAACTAGAGATCCAAACCGCCGGTTCACTTAACAACCACCAAGGCCCCGATTTTCAGAATGCCCGCGTTTGGATAGATGGGATTTTGCTTGTTGGAACAATTGAACTGCACGTAAAGACAAGCGACTGGACTCTGCACAAGCATCATCAGGATCCGCATTATAATAATGTCATTTTGCATGTAGTTTGGGAACACAATACCAATACGGTTTCAGACATCCCAATCCTTGAATTAAAGGGGAGGGTAGCTGTAAGTATGCTGGAGCAATACGATAAATGGATGAATCAGGAGCAAAAAATTCCCTGTGCATCACAAGCTGCCAATGTGCCCGAATTGATTTGGAAAAGCTGGAAAGAACGCTTAGCCGTGGAACGAATCGGATCAAAAGTTGAGCGAATGATACAACAGCTTCAACGCAACCAACACAATCGTGAGGAAACCTGTTGGCAAATACTGGCATCCGGTTTTGGTATGCCTTACAATACGGAAGCATTCGAAGCTATTGCCAGATCCATTCCTTATAAAATCTTGTTGCGCCATCGTCATCAAATTCATCAGACAGAAGCATTGTTACTGGGTCAGGCTGGTTTATTGGAATCCTCCTTTAATGATTCCTATCCGTTAATGCTTCAAAAAGAATACATCTTCTTACGAACAAAATATGGATTGAAAGCACCGGGTCACTTACTTCGTTTTTTGCGGATGAGACCATCAGGATTCCCAACTATACGATTGGCACAGCTGTCCATGTTGATCCATCAACACCCCAATTGGATACAACAAATCCTGCATGCAACTGAACTTACAGAATTGCAGCAATTATTACATGTTGAAGCCAATGACTTTTGGCATACACATTACATCCCCGAAGAGCCGGCGCCATTCAAAATAAAAAGGGTGGGGCGCAGCATGATTGATAACATAATTATCAATACGTTTATCCCATTGATACTGGCAAACACCAACCAACCTGAAATTGAACGAACACAGGATAACGTACTCCAATGGCTCGTTGGTCTTCAAAAGGAAAATCACAGCATCACCCGTGAATGGGAAAAAATTGGCTTGAAGGTAAAAAATGCGTTGGACACACAAGCATTACTGCAGTTACAAAAACATTATTGTGCAATCAAAAATTGCCTTTCCTGTTCAATAGGCAACAATCTGTTGAAAAACAACCGGGCTACCAACTGAAAGCAACATTTTGTTCAAGATCGGGATGTAAACTTTTGGCAACCGGACAGGTAAGCGCAGCGTTTCTTAAAATCGTTTTTTGTTTTTCATCCAATTGAATGTTTTGGGGGAAATGAAAAACCAGATCAACGCTTCCAATTCTACGCGGATCCGTTTTCATATTCTTTTGTACTTCAATTGTAACACCTTTTAAATCTATGTCCATATCACGGGCTTTGATTCCCATAATGGTGAGCATACAAGATCCGAGTGCTGTTGCCACTAAATCGGTTGGAGAAAACCGTTCTCCTTTTCCCTGATTATCGACAGGTGCGTCTGTTTCAATCGTTGTACCGCTTTGCAAATGGGTTGCAATGGTTCGCAACGAACCTTCATATTCTATTTTTGATGTCATATGATGTTTTTATTAGTTGACCGAACCCCAAAGTGATTCGATCATTGATCGTATTAATTCTGTAAATTTACTTTTCAAACATCAGATCAACAACTCGTGAAAGTATTTCTAGTCATCCTGTCTCTTATCGTTTCCATGTTCTCCTTTGCACAAGGCAATCAGGCAGCAAAAAGCCGAGCTGAAAAAAAGCAAGAACGGAAAGCAAAGATCGAAACCATGATCCGACAGCAGGAAGAAGGCGCTTTGATTTACGATCAGCAAATAGCAGCAGGTTTGCGCATCAATACAGATGGTTGGGGGATGTTTTATGAAAAAGGTATTTTCAAGAACATCAATTTAACCAATCTTTTCAGTCTTGAAATCGGCGAAAAAAAACATCCCAAGGAAAAGAAGTTGAACAGCACCTTTCAAAACGGTGGATTGATCCAATTTGGAAATCCGTATGTTTTCGGAAAATCGAATATTTTTTATCAGCTCAAACCAACTGTTGGGCAACAACGTGTTATTGGTGGAAAAACCAACAAAAACGGGGTAGTGGTTCAATGGTTATATGCCGGTGGTCTTTCGCTTGGAATGGAGCGGCCTTATTATTTGCGAATTCCGGATAACAGTCTGGAAGGATTCAAACTCGTTCAGGTTAAGAATGAAGACGCTTTAAATGAAATCAACAATGAAACACAGGGAACAGGCTTGCGGTATGGGTGGAATCAATTAAAGATTATTCCCGGAATACACGCAAAATCAGCCATCCGTTTCGATTACGGTCGATTCAATGAAGTTGTTACCGCATTGGAAGTAGGCGTGAACCTCGAAGCTTACAGCCGAAAGATTAACATCATGCTCTTAACCGACAACCGCCAAATCTTCTTCAATTCCTACATTTCCTTCCTTTTTGGTATGAGAAAGTGAACTAAATTTGTCCTTCAATCGTTTTTTGAGCATGGAATTGAATGATCAAACAAGTGGCACACAGCAACAACCCAAAAAGCCTGATTGGTTAAGGGTTCGCTTACCGGTAGGCGAGAATTACCGTCATGTAAGAGGGCTGGTAACCGAACATAAATTACATACCATTTGTGAAAGCGGTAATTGTCCGAATATGGGTGAATGTTGGGGAGAAGGCACGGCCACTTTCATGATTTTGGGTAACATCTGTACCCGTAGCTGCGGATTTTGTGCCGTTGCAACGGGTCGTCCGGAGCCTATCGATTGGGATGAGCCGCAACGTGTAGCCGAAGCGATTCATTTGATGAAAGTCAAACATGCGGTCATCACTTCCGTAGATCGCGATGAAGTGGCCGATGGTGGAAGCATCATCTGGAACAATACCATCCGCGCCGTAAAAGCCTTAAATCCGGATACAACACTGGAGACCTTAATACCTGATTTTAAAGGACAAATGGAAAACGTGCAACGCATTGTTGAAGCGCATCCGGAAGTCGTTTCGCATAACATTGAAACAGTTGAACGATTAACACGACAAGTCCGTATACAGGCACGTTACTGGAGAAGTATGGAAGTATTGAGGTACCTTAAAGATAAAGGGATGCGTGTAAAAAGCGGGATCATGCTTGGTTTGGGAGAAACCAAAGAAGAAGTGATTCAAACATTAAAAGACCTGACAAATAATGGGGTAGATGTGGTAACGATTGGTCAGTACTTACAACCCACCAAAAAACATTTACCGGTTCAACGATTTGTGCATCCCGATGAATTTGCATCCTATCGTGAAATCGGATACGATTTGGGACTGGATTATGTTGAAAGCGGACCGTTGGTTCGTTCTTCCTACAGAAGCCAGAATCATATCATCCCGGGTTACGGGAAGGCACAATGGGAAAAAGAAAAAGCGATGACCGTCTCTTAAGTAGCAAAGTCCGTTCCTCTTTTCCAAATTTCGTTTTAACTTGTAATCCTTCTTAACATCGTTCTCCATTCGGGATGTAGCGCAGCCCGGTAGCGCGCTTCGTTCGGGACGAAGAGGCCGCTGGTTCGAATCCAGTCATCCCGACTGTGTTATTTTAAAGAATAATAATGGTCTTTTAAAATAATACTTCGATTTTCCGTTTAATTGGTTAAAAAGAGCACCCGTAGCCATACGTGCGCTTTGAGCTTAAGAGGTGCTTGCTCCGTCTAATCGTTACGGAAATTGATCCCATTTGTGCGTTGGAACCCCAAAAAGTTAGGTGTACATCATCTGAACTATTGATCTCTATTAAATTTGTCTGTGAAAGGGGGTACTTACACTATTAACGGAGCCTAAAAATCAGTTTCCATACTGACTGAATCTTATTGAAGGAAGCTTTAATAGTCAAAATATGCCTGTAAAAGGTTGAATACCTCAAAGGCTGTTTTTTCATCAATCATACCCAGTTTTTTAGCGAGTCTTGCTTTATCAACGGCTCGAATCTGGTCAATAACAATTTGCCCTTTTTTGTTATTGAACGTACAATTTACCCTGGATGGGTAATGTCGTACAGTAGAAGTAAGCGGAGCGATAATAACGGTATCCAGGTATTTATTGGCCTCGTCCGGTGAGATAATCATACAGGGACGCATTTTTTTTATTTCCCGTCCAATAGTGGGATCCAGCGATACCATCCATACTTCCGCACGTCTTATTACCATGTCCATTCCTCCTCATCAAACTTATTTCTAAGTTGCATCAATTCCTTTTCCGCTGACGTTAATTTCTTGATTCCTTTTTTAAATTGCTCTTCCCATCCGTCTCTCGCTTTGCTGAAGGGCTTTAACAGAATGCCGTCCTTTTTTAACTCAATCTCCAAATCATTTAAAATATGATATTGGCGTAATATGGTCTGTGGCAGCCGAATACCTTTGGAGTTTCCGATATCGATTACTTTCACTTTCATATTTCAAAGTTATTACATTGTAATTACTTTTCCAAACACTCTATCAAAAAAGAGATCGTATTCGTTTGCAATGCCCAAAAAGTATTGAACGGGAAGCGTTAAAACACCAAAACCGCCAACAAATCCACCTTCAAAAGGTTCGAAATCAGGATAGTAAAGCCGACATTCACTCTACAAATCAGATTTATTTATTTTCAAATTATAGACAAATTACCTCAGCAGAAAAACTTGTAATTGCAAGATGTCTTATACGACCCAAGGTTCGTGTAGAAAATTAAGAAATACCAACGACTGTTTTCCCTAAAGTCCAGATGATATCCTTAACTGAATGTCCGTGACTCTGTAGTTAAACCAAGCACCGTTCGATTTTTAGACCCAATCGCCATGCATGAAATAGAAACCCCTCTAAACGTTATTTGAAAGGGGATAGCTTGCTTCAGTCCGAAGCAGTATAATAACGTAATCTATAAGTAGTTTTACGATTTCATATTTCCTTTTTGTTAATTATTAAGCATTTATACTTTTTTATTAACTTTTATTTATTACTTTGTATCCGTATCCATCATCCTCCGATAATCCTAAAACCTGATTATGAACCCACTTCGAAAGAAATTACAAGTGTAATACGTACCAATTCCTGTTAATAACCGCTTCGTCCCGTATCCCAGCAATTCCACATTTTATTCAAAAAATGTACCCTTATGAAACAAGTACACGATACTTTTTTGCGTGTCATTTACCGCCTAATAGAACCTTCAATACGTAAAAGAAACGAAGATTGTAACAGATCCCGTTACCTCTTACAAGAACTTGATTCTTCATCACCGGCTAACCAGTGTAAGAATCAACTCATAATGATGCTTGCTCCAAACGACATTGATTTGAAACCACAAAACTGCTATCGTATGAGCACAAAGAATCTTACATGTGAAGGTAGATCCGAAACTGAAAGTCGCACGAGTCGAAAACAACTCAATAAGGAAACCTTGTTTCGGTATTGGGTCCTTAGCGGACTTGTTTTGGTATTCATACTCTTCCAATTAAATCTAAAGGCACAAACAAACACCTGGGATGGATCTTCAAGCGCCAACTGGAATACAGCAGCTAACTGGTCCTTAAATCAAGTACCAACAACAGCGCATGATGTTGTAATTCCCAATAATTTTAATGTCACCGTCAACACAGCAGCGGTATGTAAATCCCTGACCATAAGCGGAGGGAGCAATTCCAATACAGTAACAATCAGCGGATCGAATTCGATTACAGTTTCCGGCACCGTTTCAATAGGAGCCGGAACCGGAAGCGGCGATAATAAAACGCTGGCAGTTGGATCCGGATCACTTACCTGTAGTTCCATTTCAATTGCTCCTACCGGCAATAGCAACAGAACTTCACAGGTTACGCTTTCAACAGGCACTATTACAGTATCCGGAAATGTTACCATGAATCTTAATAATGACTTTGTCTTCACTAACACCGGCACCTTGAAAATTGGTGGAACCATGAGCGGAGGAACTCTTGTTGCCTCAACGGGCACCATTGAATATTATGGTGATGGAACAGGTGGTACAAGCTCAAACCAAACAATTGGCAATTACAGTTACAACAACTTAAAAACATCAGGTAGCGGGACAAAGACTTTGGCTGCAAATACCACAATGAATGGGACGCTTACCATCAATGCCGGCACAACACTCGCACTCAGTACATTTTCTTTGAATGCTCCAGCAAGTATGGAGTTACAAATTGGATCATCCGCTTCATCTATCACCGGTTCCGGACTATTAACTCTTGGTGGAGACGTAACAATTACAAAAATTTCAGGTTCAGGAGTAGGAGCTATCATCAGTTGTCCGGTTGCACTAAACAACGGAAGTACAAGAACATTCACTGTTCCCGATGAAACAACAAGTGCAAACGATTTAACAATCAGTGGAACCATCAGTACCAGCGGAGCTTTGGTAAAATCCGGAAGTGGAACACTTGTATTATCTGGTAATAATTCCTATTCAGGAGGAACCACGCTCAATGGAGGTGCTTTAACCATCAGTCATACAAATGCTTTGGGCGCCGTTTCAGGAGCGCTATCGGTTTCAAGTGGCACGTTGGTTAATATAGGCGCCAATGTTACGGTTGGGAACTTAACATTAGGCGGGTTAGGAACTGCAAACGGCACATGGGGAAATACCGGATCAGGAGCAACCTTTATCAACACAACTTATTTCCGTTCAAGCAATCGAATTACTGTTAGCAATGATACAAGAATAACTCCCACGGTATCAATTACCGTTG
>CANGQQ010000022.1 GCA_947456025.1 Chitinophagaceae bacterium
CGCTAAAGTTACTGACAGTCTTGCATTTACGACTTGTTTGCCTTCTTTTTTTTGCAAAAATCATTCCAGTTACAATGATTGATTCACAGGTCGTTATACGTGTTTTTTGTTACTTCTGTGCTGCAAACCGTCCAAATACGGCGAACAAATGTTTGTTATAACGCTTTTTACAGCGCCTTTGTTCGTTCCCGGTCAGTGCCTGGAACCGGTCAACAGGTTGATGCAAAGCCCACTCTTTTTATACTATTTTTGCAGCCTATGTGGGCCATTTGCAAAAAAGAATTCCGGCAGTTTTTCAGCAACCTCACCGGCTATTTAACGATCCTTCTGTTTCTGCTCCTCAACGGTTTGTTTCTGTTTGTGTTTTCGAGTTTCAACATCCTGGATTACGGGTATGCAACATTGGATAATTTTTTTACACTCGCTCCGTTTGTCCTGCTGCTGCTCATTCCGGCGGTTACGATGCGCAGTTTCCCAGACGAACGCCGGGCGGGCACGCTTGAGATCCTGAAAACAAAACCCATTTCCAACCTTCAGCTGGTCCTTGGAAAATACCTCGCTGCCTTGCTGGTGGTGGTGATGGCACTCCTCCCCACGCTCAGCTACCTGCTCACGATTTCGATGCTGGCCGCTGATGGAACGGTACTGGATGCGGGTGGTATTGCAGGTTCCTACATCGGACTGTTTTTTTTGGGTGCCGCCTTTACGGCCATCGGTCTCTGTCTCAGTAATTACACCACCAATCCGGTAGTGGCTTTTTTGATAAGTGCAGCTCTTTGCTTTGTCCTGTACGCGGGTTTCAATGCAGTGGCGGGTCTATCGGTCTTTCAATCCGGTGCGGACTACTATCTGGAGCAGATCGGGATGCAGTTTCATTACCGCGGGCTTTCCAAAGGGGTGATCGACAGTCGTGATCTGGTCTATTTCGGCAGCCTGATTTTCTTTTTTCTTTTTCTCACGGCCAAACGGACCCGTCAACCGGCCTGATGGTTTCCCGATAAACAGACGAACCTCATACGGAATGCGCTTCGAATTCAACATGTGACTTAAACAACAACGATCTCAACAAGAATGAAAAAATTGTTCGCTTCAAAATACGACTGGGTGATGGTGTTACTGGCTGTAGTGGTCATCAATCTGCTAGCCGGACAATTCCGCTTGCGGTACGATGCCACTTCCGAAAAAAAATATTCGCTTTCGGCGGCCACCAAATCGCTACTCAAAAACCTGGAAGAACCGGTTACCATTGAGGTGTTACTCAAAGGTGATTTTCCGGCCGTATTCCGCAAACTGCAACTCAGCACAGAGGACTTGCTCAAAGAAATGAAAGAGTATGCAGGTACGCAATTGCAGTTCCGTTTCATTGATGTAGAAGAATTTCTTCCGGCAGCTGAACGTACCCGCCTTGCCGCAGAATATATGAACCAGATGCGCCTGATGGGTTACAACGTCGACAGTATGCAGCAGGTCCCCGGTTTTGTAAAAAATCTGGAAGATCAGATTCTGAACGATAGTGTCAAAGCATTGGGCATTCAACCCTACAATTTGCAGGTACAACAAAAAGAAGGGGAAGAAGAAACCCATCGTTCCCTCCTGCCGGCTGCAATCCTCAAAACCGGAAATCGAGTACTGGCAATAGACTTGTTAAGCGGCAAAACCGAATACCGTCGTGATGCGCTTTCCGGAAGACTGGAACTGGATGAAGCCGGAAGCATCGCCAATGCCGAAGCGTTGCTCGAATTCAAAATGGCCAATGCCATTGAAAAAATGCAACGTAAACAGAAACCGTATATCGGTTACCTGGTAGGAAACGGTCAACCCATGGGACCCGAAACCTATGACCTGGTACAAACCGTAGAAAAAGACTTTCAGTTTCAAATACTGGACCCCAATAAAAATCCGGTCATCCCCAAATTGTTTGCTGCCGTGATGATCGTTAAACCTTCTGTTCCATTCTCCGATTCGGTGAAAATGAAAATCGACCAGTATGTGATGCAGGGCGGAAAAGTGCTGTGGTTTGTTGATATGCTGTATGCCGAAAAAGACAGTCTGGCCCTGGTGGCTCAAACCCTGGCTTACGACCGCGGACTCAATCTGGATGACCTGCTGTTTCGCTACGGAGTACGGATCAACCGCGACCTGTTACAGGATCAGCAATGCGATCTCAGTAAAATGGTGGTAGGATCCGCCGGAGACCAACCGCAATTAGCCGATGTGCCATTCAACTATTACCCCTTGTTGACCCCCTCTTCCTATCATCCCATCACCAAAAATCAGGAACCGGTACTGGGACAATTTGTTAACACACTTGATACCGTTAAGGCACCCGGCATACGCAAACAGTTCCTGTTGTTTTCTTCTGAAAACGCCAAAACAGTGAGCACACCTGCCATCATCAGTCTGGAAGAATTAAAAACTATTGAGAATCCGGATCTGTACAAACAAAAGCATCTGCCCGTTGGCGTATTGCTGGAAGGCGTGTTTACAAGTATGTACGGCAACCGTGCTTCCGGCGATATGCGTGCTTATTTCCAAAAACATTACGGAAGTTTTGCTGCCGAATGTATTCAACCCACACAGCAACTGGTGGTAGCCGATGGCGATGTGGTACTCAACGGTTACACCCAAAAAGAACCGTTTGCCATGGGCTTCAGCCGTACTCAGGAACACACCTATGCCAACCGAAATTTTTTGAGTAATACCCTGGAATACATGACCGGGAATGCCGGCATTGTAGCATTGCGGAATAAAGAAGTAGCCGTACGCCTGCTCAACAAAAGCAAACTGGAAGAGGATCGCCTGTTTTGGCAACTCCTCAATCTGGCAGGTCCGGTCGTACTGGTGGTTTTGGCCGCCGTGGTGTTTCAATACCGGAGAAAACAGAAATACGGGAAAAAGATCCTTTAAAGTGCGTCAATCCATACGAGTTATGGAAATCATTTCATAAACTGTCTTAAAAAAACAATTTTGAAGCCCCGCGGCTCAACCCTACAAACAAGATTATGACACATACACAAATTACCTATCTCGCTTTTGGCATTGTATTGTTTTTAGCCATCCTGCTGGACCTGGGGCTGCTGAGTAAAAAATCGAAAGAGTTAACCATCAAACAGGCCTTGTATCAAACCTTGTTCTGGGTTTTGCTTGGAATAGGATTTGGTGGATTTGTCTGGTATGAAGAAGGAAGAGCAACCGGACTGGAATACATCAGCGCCTATCTGATGGAATGGAGTTTGAGCATTGACAACATCTTTGTTTTTGTACTCATCTTCAGCTTCTTTAAAGTGAAAGAAGCTTACATCCCGCGTGCCTTGTTGATTGGAATCATCCTGGCTATTGTATTCCGTGTTGTTTTTATTACCGTAGGTGTAGAACTGGTGGAGCGCTTTCACTGGATGCTTTACATCTTTGGCGCCTTCCTGATTTATACGGGATTCAAAATGTTTACCAGCAACCAGGAAGAAGAGTTTGATCCTTCGCAAAGCAGCGTGTATCTGTTTCTGAAAAAATACCTCCCCGTTACATTGGAAGACGGTGAAGGCCGCTATCGTAAAGTGATCAACGGCAAACCCGTTTATACGGCCCTTTTTGTGGTGGTTGTTATGTTGGCTACAACCGATATCGTCTTTGCATTGGACAGCATCCCGGCCGTGATGGGCATCAGCAGAAACGTATTGGTGATTTACACCTCCAACATTTTTGCTGTATTGGGACTGCGTTCATTGTTCTTTCTGCTGCGCGGTGCGGTGAGCAAATTCGACTACCTGCAACAGGGCATTGCCATTGTACTGGTATTTATTGGAATCAAAATGTTGGGCGAACACCTCATTGCAACGGCGGTTGACAAATCTTCGCAGGTGGTGATTTCCTTGTTTGTGATCGTTGGCTGTATCACCGGTTCCATTCTGTATTCCATCTACAATCAGAAAAAAGGCGTACCGAAAGACCTTGAAGAGTAGGATCGTCCTTGCAAGTCAAGCAATATTATTCCTAAATTCACGAACAGGATATGCACGATTATACGATTCTCAATATAGCGACCTTGCTCGATGGCCGTTTTCTGCACCGTTCAGGAACGGTTTCGCCTATCGAACATTTGAGCATTGATAGCCGCAGATTGGTGCATCCCGCAACGACCCTTTTTTTTGCGCTGAAAACCGAACGGCGCAACGGACATGACTTTATGCAAACATGCTATGAAAAGGGTGTTCGCCATTTCATAGTACAGCAAGATGTAGATACCACCTTGTTTCCTGAAGCGCAGATCATACATGTTGCCGATACGCTCAAGGCTCTGCATCAGTTAACAGCGTATCACCGGAAACAATTTCACTTCCCCGTGATCGGCATCACCGGAAGCAATGGCAAAACCATCGTAAAAGAATGGCTGTTTCAATTGCTCAACGACCGCTACCGCATCGTACGAAGTCCCAAAAGCTACAACTCGCAGGTGGGTGTTCCCCTAAGCGTTTGGCAAATGGAAGATGAACATACATTGGGATTGTTTGAAGCCGGCATATCGGAACCCGGAGAAATGGAACTGCTTGAACAAATCATACGACCCACCATAGGCGTTTTTACAAATTTGGGCGCAGCACACGAAGAAGGATTCAGGGACAGAGATGAAAAGTTTCTTGAAAAAGCCAAACTGTTCGATCATGCCGCCACCGTTGTTTATGCTCCGGAGCAAACCGGCGGACGGTTACTGCCCCAACAAAACCGCACCCTGCTCACCTGGGGCACTGCAAAGGATACCCAACTGGAACTCCTTTCGATTGAAAAAGGAATTGCCGGAGCGAGGATGCAACTCTCCTGGAAGAAGCAGACGTTTGAATTGAAAATCCCGTTTAGCGATCAGGCATCGGTACACAATGCACTCACTTGTGCAACTGTTTGTCTGCATTTAGAAATGCCCGTTGCCGAATTGTGTCAAAAAATGCAACAGCTGCTGCCCATCAGTCTGCGCCTGGAATTAAAAAAAGGCATACGACGCTGCACACTCATCAACGACAGCTACAGTGCCGATCTCAGTTCCTTTGAAATGGCCTTGAATTTATTGCAGCAACAACGGCAGCACCCGAACAAAACCATCATCCTCTCCGATTTTCCGGTACCGGAACAGAAAGAGGAGGAAACCTATGCGGCGCTGGCGCAACAGATCAGGGCACACGGCATACAACGCATTGTAACGGTTGGCACCAAAGCGGCCGTGCATCTGAAAAAATTCCTGTCAGCCGACATCCGTCAGGAAGCATTTTTAAATGTTGAAACACTGATTCAGCAACTGCATACCCTTTCATTCGAAAACGAAGCGGTCCTGTTAAAGGGCGCCCGTGTTTTTGAATTGGAACGACTGATCCCGCTGCTTGAAGAAAAAGTACATCAAACCGTTCTTGAAATCAACATGAGTGCTATTGCCGGCAATCTGCACCGGATACGGGAACAATTGAACCCCGGCGTAAAGTTGATGGCGATGGTCAAAGCGTTTTCCTACGGTAGCGGCAGCTATGAAATTGCCAATTTGTTGCAATACCACGGCACCGCCTATCTGGCTGTCGCCTTTACGGATGAAGGAGTGGAATTAAGACGTTCCGGTATCAGTCTGCCCATTATGGTCATGAATCCCGAACCGGTTTCGTTTGATCTTTTAGTGGAACACAATCTGGAGCCGGAGCTCTATTCGTTTGACATACTCAAAGCATTTCAAAATCACCTTGAAAAAGAAGGCATTGTACACTATCCGATCCATTTAAAACTGGATACCGGTATGCACCGCCTTGGTTTTTTAAACAATGAAATGGAAAGTTTGTGCAGGCAATTCAACAGTACGGATGCATTTGCGCTCCAAACCGTGTTCAGTCATCTTGCCGCCAGCGAAGACCCCAACGAAGACCCCTATACGCAACAACAGGCCCGGTTGTTTGAGACCGCCTGTAACCAATTGAAAGAACAGACCGGTCATTCGTTTTTAATGCATCTCAACAATTCGTCGGGCATCATCCGCCATCCGGAATTGCAATACGATATGGTACGTCTGGGTATCGGATTGTACGGGATCACAGCCCCCGGCATCGATTTTTCACTGGAAGAAGCCCTTACCCTTCGCACCACCGTAGCCCAGTTGAAACAACTGGAGCCCGGTGATACGGTAGGCTATAACCGAAGCGGCGTCCTGCACCGACCCTCGAAAATTGCAACCGTGCGTATCGGTTATGCCGATGGCTATCCAAGGCGACTCAGTAACGGCAAAGGACGGATGCTGGTCAACGGGCAATCGGCACCTGTGATTGGTAATGTGTGCATGGACATGACCATGCTCGATGTAACCGATCTGCCCGATGTAAAAGAAGGCGACGAAGTACTGGTGTTTGGCAAAGAACTGAGCATTCGGGAAATCGCCGCTGCTGCCGGTACCATTCCGTATGAAATCATGACCGGTATCAGTCAGCGGGTAAAACGGGTTTATTACGAGGAATAAGCAGTTGTACAAATGAGCCGTACATCGTTGAGCCGATAACCACACTTGAATCTATTATATTTGCACCTTAAAAACCGATTTGTGAAACTCAGAAACGTTGTCTTCATCATCCTGCTGATACTGATTGCCGATCAGGCGTTGAAATTTTGGGTTAAAACTTCGATGTTTTACCATGAAGAGCGTTTTGTGCTGGGGTCCTGGTTCCGACTCTATTTCATCGAGAATGAAGGAATGGCCTATGGGTGGTCCTTTGGTGGTCAATGGGGGAAATTGATGTTGACGCTGTTTCGTTTGGGTGCCGTTGTCTTTGGAACCTGGTACATCAAACGCATCGTGGAGCAGGAATATAAAAAAGGATTCATCATCTGTGCGGCCCTGATCTATGCCGGAGCCGTAGGCAATCTGATTGATAGTATGTTTTACGGTATCCTTTTTTCCGGCAGCGAAATCGGTGGTCCGTTGGCAACCCTGCTTCCCGAAAAAGGGTATGCGGGTTTTTTACACGGCCACGTCGTTGACATGCTCTACTTCCCGCTCGTTGAGAACAAGGTCCCGCCCGAATGGATCCCCTTTATTGGCGGCAAACCTTTCACGTTTTTCCAACCCATTTTTAATATTGCCGATGCATCGATCTCAACCGGTGTCATTGCCATGCTGTTGTTTCAAAAGCAGTTCTTCAAATCAGAACCGGCTCCTTCTACGGAAGCAGAAAAGAACGACTCTCCAACAACGCAAGAATCCGATCAGGCTAACTCTGCCCTGTAAAAAGACCGAACCCATTTTAGGGGTTTTCTTCTATTGGAATTGGAAAAGAAGTTGGTTACTTTTAGATCATGAACCCGGTTCACTCATTTCAGGATTTCATGTAAAACCGAAACAGAAATGGTAACTGATAACCCAAAATCCGTTCTTATGAAAAAGTCCATGATTGCCACATCACTGCTATCGCTTGCATTGCCCGAAGCATCCGCTTTTTTTGCCGAAGAAAACTTCATGCTCGTATTTCGTGAACAAACAGCTTCCGTTAGAGCAGGCATGTCTTCTTTGTACCGATTGCTGTTTGGAACCTTTCAACCCAAACCCATCGAGCAGAATGACCAGCAGGTTACAGACCCGTCTTATTTCAGCAGTTATGAATAACTGCGTTGCACAACAAAACTGCCGCAACAGTTGGTACACCCGGCAGGAACAACTATTCCCTGACCGGTAACGTTCTTATTGCGGCAGCCTACGCTATTTTTTAATCGACGATCAGTTGATTTTACCGACCATTTTTTCGGGAATCACCCACTCGTCAAATTCCTTAGCGGTAAGATAGCCCAATTTGATGGCCATTTCTTTCAGCGTTGTTCCTTCCTTATGCGCTTTTTGTGCAATTTCAGCGGCTTTGTAATAACCAATTTTGGTATTCAATGCCGTAACCAGCATCAATGAATTGTCAACGTGCTTTTTGATATTGGCATGGATGGGCTCGATGCCTACCGCACATTTATCATTGAAACTCACGCATCCGTCTCCAATCAAACGGGCACTGTGCAGGAAATTGTAGATCATCACCGGCTTGAAGACATTCAGTTCAAAATGTCCGGTTGCACCGCCAATATTGATCGCCACATCATTTCCTAAAACCTGTGCAACAATCATGGTAAGCGCCTCGCATTGTGTAGGATTCACTTTACCGGGCATGATCGAAGAACCGGGTTCGTTATCGGGAATGAAAATTTCGCCAATACCGCTCCGTGGTCCTGAAGACAACATGCGGATATCATTCGCGATTTTCATCAAACTCACCGCCACAGTTTTCAACGCGCCGTGCGCTTCTACGATGGCATCGTGTGCTGCCAGTGCTTCAAATTTATTTTCTGCCGTTTTAAATGGAAGTCCTGTCAATTTCGCAATATGCTTGGCCACATTCACATCATAGCCCGGAGGTGTGTTGATGCCGGTTCCCACCGCGGTACCACCCAGTGCCAGTTCACTCAAATGCGCCAATGTATTTTTGATGGCTTTCAATCCATGATCCAGTTGCGAAACATAGCCACTGAATTCCTGACCCAGTGTTAAAGGCGTTGCATCCATGAAATGGGTACGTCCGATTTTCACTACTTTTTTGAAAGCCTTTGCCTTTTTATCCAGCGTAGTACGCAATTTCAAAATACCCGGAATGGTTGTTTCGAGCAGAATTTTGTAGGCCGCAATGTGCATGGCCGTAGGAAAGGTATCGTTACTGCTTTGCGATTTATTGACATCATCGTTGGGATGCAGGTATTTGTCTTTATCACTGAGTTTCCCGCCATTGAGCACGTGCCCTCTGTAGGCAATCACCTCATTCACATTCATGTTACTTTGTGTGCCGCTTCCGGTTTGCCAAACGACCAAAGGGAAATAATCATCCAGTTTTCCATCGAGGATTTCTTTACAAACTTTTCCGATGAGCGCCGCTTTCTTTTTGGGTAGTACGCCGGCATCCTGATTGGTAAGTGCTGCAGCATGTTTAAGGTAAGCAAAAGCGCGGATGATTTCTTTGGGCATCCGGTTGATGTCCTGTGCAATTTTGAAGTTGTCGATGCTGCGTTGTGTTTGCGCACCGTAGTAGGCATCAACGGGGACCTTCACTTCACCCATTGTGTCTTTTTCGATTCTGTAGCTCATATATGTTCAAACTTTAGATCGTTTCACTCAGAAAACGATGATGAGGAATAGTTCAAGTACTTATTGACGAAAAGCCGCTTTTCTTTTTTCCAAGAAAGCCGAAACCCCTTCTTTCATTTCTTCGGTTCCGAAACAGGCACCGAACAAACGAATTTCTTCTTCATAGCCATTCTTGGTTTTGTCAAATCCGGCATTGACCGCTTCAATACAACGTGCGACAGCCACAGGCCCCTTCGTGAGGATCTGTTCCAGGATTTTACGGGTTTGTTCCAGAAGTGCTTCGGAACTTGTTACATGGTTGACCAGACCCAGTTGTTTGGCTTCGTTTGCGTCGATCAGATTGGCCGTTAACAACAACTCCAATGCTTTTCCTTTACCCACCAGTTGAACCAGGCGTTGTGTACCACCGTATCCGGGAATAAGTCCGAGATTGACTTCCGGCTGACCGAACTTTGCATTTTCCGAAGCCAGACGGAAATGACATGCCATTGCCAGTTCACACCCTCCTCCCAACGCAAAGCCATTTACGGCAGCAATGATTGGCTTGGGACAATGCTCGATTTTCGAGAACACCAGTTCCTGTCCTTTGGCAGCCAAAGCAGCGCCACCGTTTGCGTCCAGCGATAAAAACTCGCTGATATCAGCTCCCGCAACAAAGGCTTTTGTTCCCGCACCGGTAAGAATAGCAGCATGGATGGAAGGATTGGCATATACTTCATCCAACGCAGTTCCTAATTCGCTGATGACCGTTTTGTTGAGAGCATTCAGTTTATCGGGACGATTGATGACAATGGTGAAGATCCCGTTCTCGAGCGAGGTGAGTAAGGTTTCGAACGACATATTTTTTTGGCAAAAGTACGCTCTGGGACGTTAAAATAACGGACGTTATTCTTCTTTTTTCACTGAATGAAGAAAAGAAAATTGCGACTTACAAAACAACTGGTTGGAACTAAAAAATGCACAGCCTGCAACAGAAGCAGTTGCGACAATAATGGGAATGGCTTGAAACAGACCGTGTATGATTTCGAAGAACCGCAGGGGTTCAGTGGCGTTGAACCTCAAAAAGAACGATGCTCTTTGACCCAATCCGAAATATAGCCGGCAATTTCCTGCGTACTGGTTCCGGGATGAAACAACTTGCCAACGCCCAGTTCGGACAATTGCTGCATATCTGCCTCCGGAATGATGCCTCCGCCTGTGAGCAGTACATCATGCATTCCATTGTCTTTCAGGAGTTGCATCACTTTGGGGAAAACCGTCATATGTGCTCCGCTGAGAATGCTGATACCGATAGCATCCACATCTTCCTGCAGTGCCGCATTCACAACCATTTCGGGGGTTTGTCTTAAACCGGTGTAAATCACTTCCATGCCGGCATCACGCAACGCAGTGGCAATGACTTTCGCACCTCTGTCGTGACCATCCAGGCCAACCTTTGCAACTAAAACTCGAATGGGTCTTTCCCCCATAACCTTGATTTTTTTCAAAAATACAGTACTTTGTTCAACTATACCGAAACGAATTGTCGGCCTTATGGCATCTATGCAGAAGCCTGATCCCGCAACTGCCGTAGCGCATATTCCATACGTTCCAGTGTTGCTGCTTTCCCGATGATCTCGGCAATTTGAAAAACCGCCGGACCAAATTTACCGCCTACTAACATGATGCGCATGGGCAATTGTAAATCACCGGGTTTCAATTGATGATCGGCCGCCAGATTTTTAAAGGTCTCTTCGATTGCAGCATGATCCCAGGATTGCAATTCCTTCAAACGTTGCATACAGGCTTCAAAAAAAACAGCTTTCGCCTCTGTCCATTTCGGCAGTACAGCCGCAGTATCCAATACTACGGGCGCTTTAAAAAAGAAACCGGCCTGTTGTACAAAATCGGACAACAACGCACAACGGTCTTTCACCAATCCAATCACCGTTTCGAGTAAAGCCTGATCTGTAACCTTCAAGTCGGCGGCTAAAAGACGTGCGTACACCACATCGCGCAACTCTGAGGGTTGTTTGAGCTTGATCCATTCCTGATTGAACCATTTCGCTTTTTCAAAATCGAACTTCGCTCCTCCTTTGTGCACACGTTCAATATCAAAAGAAGCAATCAGTTCATCCATCGTGTACAGTTCCTTTTCGGTACCATCGTTCCATCCCAATAAAGCCAGCAGATTGACAAATGCTTCCGGTAAAAAACCACGCTCATAAAACCCCTCCGTCAACTCATTCGTTTTGAGATCGGTCCAGTTCATGGCATAGACCGGGAAACCGTATTTTGCGCCATCGCGTTTGCTTAATTTACCACCGGGACCCAGGATCAAAGGCAAGTGTGCCCATTGCGGCATTTGATCCAACCCAAAAAGATACTTCCATAACAAGACATGAACCGGAGCACTGGGCAGCCATTCTTCTCCACGGAAAGCATGCGTAATTTTCATCAGATAATCATCAACCACTACGGCCAGATGATAGGTAGGCATCCCGTCGGCTTTCAACAGTACTTTATCATCCACGAGAGACGTTTGGAATTCAACCGTTCCGCGAATCATATCCTGAAAAGAAACCAGTTCATTTTCGGGCATCCGAATGCGAATGACATGAGGTGTGTTTTTTTCGAGTAATGCAATCACTTCATCACGGGTAAGCGTAAGAGAGTTGCGCATTTTTTTCCGAATGCTGTGATCGTATTGCGGAGCAGGATTGCTTTCTGTTTTATAGTGCTCGCGCATCTGTTCCAACTCTTCCGGCGTGTCGAACGCATAATACGCAAATCCATCCGCTACCAGTTTTTCGGCATATTGGCGGTATTGTTCTTTACGTTCACTTTGGCGGTACGGACCGTAATCGCCTCCATGCAGCGGACTTTCATCCGGTTCCAGACCACACCACTTCAAACAACGGAAGATATACTCTTCCGCGCCGGGAACAAACCGACTTTGGTCGGTATCCTCAATACGCAGAATGAATTCCCCACCATGGTGACGGGCAAACAAGTAATTGTATAAAACGGTTCTTACACCTCCCAGGTGCAATCCTCCTGTTGGGCTTGGCGCAAATCGTACTCTTACACTCATGCGGCAAAGATAATAACACAGACGAGGGCTTGTAAACTAAATTTCAAAGCAGAAATACCTTGCTTTGCATACGTTCACAATTGAAAACCCCGTGAATGAACGGTTCTTCATGAATTGATGTATCTTTCTTTAATCATGCGCGGTTTTTTATTGTTTCTTTTTTGCATTACCGGATCGGGCTTGTTGGCACAATCGCCCTTTACGTTCCCATCTTTAAAGGTGGAATACGACAGTACGCTCGTTTTTCACCATTTGAAACTCATTCCGGTCAAGCGAATCGAAGCTGCCAATACCGACACCGTTCAAACCACCGGCAAAACGTTAAGATTGCGTCAGGGCATGCAAAAAGGCCTCGTTCAAATTAGGGAACGCGGCAATTACATGGTTGACAATATTCATGTTCTGCTCATTGAAAACAAAAGCAATGCGGACCTGATCATCAAGAGTGGCGAAATCGTTATGGGCGGATATCAAGACCGGGTTTTTGCACGCGACACCATCCTTCCACCAGGTTCGAAACCCTATACCGTTCCGGTTTACTGCATCGAAGAAAACCGCTGGAGTACGCACGAAAAAAAGTTTACTTACGGAGGCACAACCGGTGCAGGCTTGCAGACGATCATTGATACCGTTCACAACCAAACCAAAGTGTGGGATGAAATACGAACACTTTTGAAGCAGCACAATCAAACATCCTCGTCCTCGTATGCGGCCTTATTAAACAACCGAAAAATTGCAGATTCCACCCAAGTCTACATTCGCTATTTTTTAAAGCAATTCCGAAGCAAAGACAGCAGCATTGTGGGGTTCATCGCTTCAAGCGGCAACAAAATCCTGGGTGCGGAAATTTTAATCAGCACCTCCTTGTTTTATCAGGCCCTTCCCTCATTGTTGAGTAAATATTGTACAGAGGCCGTGTTAACCGGCACAGAAGCAACGGAAGATCTTCAACGCGAAATACATTATGCCAACGAACTGCTGTCGCCGGAGCGTCAACCCGAATTTTTACGAAAGAAAGGCAAACATTTTTACTACAAAGGCGTGCTGATCCAGATCACCGGATTTTGAACGGATGAGGATGTTCGCCTTTCGTTGTAACTTCATTTATGTTTTATTTGGTAACGAGCCCCGGATGGATGCGCATGCTTTATCCTTCCGGTTTAATCTGGGATCTGCCATCTCGGGAAAAGGTCCTTTATCTGACCTTTGACGATGGTCCTCACCCTGTAGCAACACCCATCGTATTGGATCTGTTGAAAGCGTTTGACGCCAAAGCTACTTTTTTCTGTATTGGGAACAACGTCCTCAAGCACCCCGAAATATACAAACGTATCCTGATGGAAGGCCATCGGGTGGGCAATCACACACAGGACCATTGCAATGGATGGAAAACACCCGATCAACTGTGGCTGAACAGCATCCAACAAGCTGCAGCATCCATCGATTCCGATCTTTTTCGCCCTCCCTACGGACGACTGAAACGATTCCCTGCTAAAGTTTTACAACAAAGCAACCGCCCCTTTAAGATTATCATGTGGGATGTATTGAGCGCTGATTTTGACTTATCTAAAACGGATGATCAGTGTTTTCAAAACGTACGCAAACATGCCCGCAACGGGTCGATTGTGGTATTTCACGATAGCGAAAAAGCCTTACCCAGAATGGAAGAATCCTTGAAAAAAACACTTCAATATTTTACGGGGAAAGGATACCGATTCAGCAGTATTGCAAAATAAAGGCAAAAAAGAAGGGCCGGGGTAGATACCCTGGCCCGTTTTTAATCCGTACCCTATGAAAACTGTCGTAAAGATACAAGAACTTTTATGATATTTCCAAATGCTTTTTTTTAACGCAGTGAAATTTCTCTTAAAACTCCGTTAATTAAGATGGTGGCCTTGTTGTCGCAATCCCCGTTTCCGAAATTCAGCAAGCCTACGACTTCATTGTGGCGAAACTTCACCACACCCTTTGTAATCCAACGACATGTGAACTTTTTAATCAAAGGTTCAATCACTTCATGCGACCAGCTTTTTCCCTTGCTGTTTTCACCGCGTCCGGCGCCGGTAATTTGGATCACATTATCCATTGGTTCGGGCGTATCCGCACCTGCCAGGAACGTAAACGTGCGGGTTGCATTCCATTTTACCCAGCGACCACTGTCCCAGGTTAATTTACCTTCCAGAACCCTTTTGGTTAAAATTTTGGTTTCAGCAACACTGTTGTTGATCACTTCATGCGTTCCGGTTACGGCAATACTATCCACTTTGTAGCCATCAAAAGTCGTCGTGGCCTTGCTTCCGGGCTGGCGCATAGGTCCGGTAAACACGGTAATGATTTTTCCTTTGCGTGTTTTGCCATCACGCCCCAGACAACCGGATCCAAAATCAATGGTTACGGTTTTAGGAAATACGCCACGTTCCTGCGGCACTACGGTTAAGGTAAAGCAACGGCCTTCGGAAATACGGGCAGCCGGGCTACCACTTGCATTATCAAATACGCCTGAACCCGGTGTAAATCCAAGCTCTTCTCCGCCATCGGAGCTGATGCCCATTGCGATGTCATTAACATCATCATAAACCGCATCGGTTTCAAGATCATTTACTGTGGTTTCAACTGCATTTAACTCATCCAGCTTACCGGAGAGTTCTTTTTTACAAGCTGTGAAGAAGAGTGTTCCCGTAAGCAGGAGGGCAACGGCCCCTTTTCCGAAGAATGTTCCTTTTTTCATATTCATCATTTTTAAGTTTTAGCGATTGGTTGAACGGTTCTATGACTTGCGCAGAAAGGACAGGTTTAAAAGTATGTAACTTTTTTTTACGTTTACCGAAACAAGTGCCCTCAGTTGAGAACCCGGAAGTCGTTATTTTTGAACCTTATGCACTTCATTGATACACATTGCCATTTGTATCTCAAGGAATTTGATGCCGACCGGGAAGCTGTCATCCAGCGGGCAGAAGCCGCCGGCGTCCGGGCTTTTTATTTGCCCAATATCGACAGCGAGAGCCTGCCGGACATGTTGGAATTGGAAGCCAAAGACCCATCCCGTTTCCTTCCGATGATGGGATTACACCCCTGTTCGGTAAACGAACAAGTTCAACAGGAATTAAGGATTATGGAACGGCAACTTTCGGAGCGGTCTTTTGTGGCCATTGGAGAAATTGGTCTTGATTTTTATTGGGATCAAACCCATGCAGTTGCGCAAAAAGAAGCCTTCCAGCTTCAAATCGACTGGGCCAAAGACCTTCATATGCCAATTGTCATTCACAGCCGTAATGCGATGCAGGAATGTATTGATCTGGTTCGCAAAAATCAGGATGGATCCCTGAAAGGAATCTTTCATTGTTTTGGAGGGAGCATCGAAGAAGCCCAACAAATCATGGATCTGGGCTTTTTATTAGGCATTGGAGGAGTGGTTACTTATAAAAAATCAGGGTTAGCCGAACTGCTCAGCGGGATTCCCTTGCAATCGATTGTTCTGGAAACCGATGCGCCTTATCTGGCACCCGTACCTTATAGAGGAAAACGAAACGAGCCGTGCTATCTGCACACGATTAATGAAGCCGTAGCACAGGCCCAGAACAGGCCCCCCGAAGAGGTGGCTCGTCAAACTACGGAAAACGCAATGAAATTATTCGGGCATTCAAACTGAAAAGATTATTTTTGCCGCCCTCAGGGAGACGTGTCCGAGTGGTTGAAGGAGCACGCCTGGAAAGTGTGTATACGGGAAACTGTATCGCGAGTTCGAATCTCGCCGTCTCCGCAAACAAAAAATGCGCAAAGAGCAACTGTCTTAGCGCATTTTTTATTTAGTACAATCTTATACCCGAACGAAAAACAGATACCGACAGAAGACGATCAGTACCCCTTTCGCAACATGTCGGCAAACTCATTCGACAAAGGACTATCCTCTACTGCTTTTGCAGCTTTTTCCACATCATAATCAAACCGAACAAATACAACCTGAATGGATTCAGGAATTACACCTACAGCCCCTTCTTTGATATTGAGTAAAACATAGCAACCTTGAGAAGTACCATCTTTGGGCTTCCCTACAGATCCGGTATTGATTGCATGCCGATAGCGCTTTCCATAAGAATAGCTTTTCGATAAGCACTTGTAATAGGGAATATGTGTATGTCCATAACACATGATATCGGCACCGGCATCTTCCATCATTTGATACAATTCCAACTCATTAAAATCATGATGTACATATTCATCTATTCTTCTTGGACTTCCATGAACCAGAAGCAGATTGAATCGTACCGAATTCAGTTCAAACAGAATGTTCAAGTGTAAAGGAAGCATTCGCAGATATCCTCTTTCTTGAGACTTCATGATCGAACTCGTATAATAAAATGAAACCTTCCCTTTATCCATTTCCATGCCTGTTTGAAATGAGAATCCGCATTCCGTTTTATCTAACCCGATTGCCTGGTCATAATTACCCGCAATTACAGGTATTCCACGCATCCTGATAAGTTGAATGACCTCATTGGGCCATACGTTATACCCTACCAGATCGCCCAGACAATATATAGCATCGGGCTTGTGCTGATCAATACTTTTTAAACAGGCTTCCAACGCAGGAAGATTTGCATGAACATCAGAAAACAATGCAATTTTCATCTTTGAGTTATTGTGTTGAATGAGTCTGAAACGAAGTCTTTGTTGTGAATTATAACAGACATATTATAATGTTATAACAGAGAATTAGATGCTCAAATTTCAAATTACTACTTGCCAATTCGACACCACCTAATCATTAATTATTAGAAGCGGTCCTTTAAAAGAATTTTTTCGACACCAATGCAATTCAATTAACGATTCGTTAATGCTGAGGTAACACAAAATAAATTTCAAGGATTGAACTTTGAAGCAAGGAATTTATTCGATGCACATAACCGTTCCTTTCGCTAAACAATCCTTGTAGATGCACATGGATCTGTTTCATACTAAAATGAAGAAGAAAAAATCAAATAGCAAAGAGGCAAACGAACCGGAGTTAAGCCAGCCGAATATTCATTCGCTCGCCCTTGTGGATGCATCCTGTTTTCTGGGCAACAATGTTACCATTCGACAGTTTTCCAGTATCATGGACGATTGTTCCATTGGTGAAGGAAGTCTTCTCGGTCAAAATGTTTACATCCCCAACGGTGTCACAATCGGCAGAAATTGTCAAATCCAAAACAATGTTTCTTTTTACACAGGTGTTATTTGCCATGACAATGTGTACATCGGACCTTCTGTAGTTTTTACAAACATTTTCTATGCACACCTGCACAGCAATGTTAATCAGAAAAGAGGTTCAGAAAAAACAGTTATTGAAAGAGGTGTTACGATAGGAGCGAACGCAACAATTATTTGTGGTGTAACTATTGGTCAATTCGCTTTTGTAAGTGCAGGAAGCTTAATTACAACCGATGTAAAAGCCTATGCGCTGATTACAGGAAATCCTGCAAAACAAATCGGATGGATGAGTGAACACGGTTGTAAAATGAATTTTCTGAATAAAACCCGAACCGCAGTTTGTCCTAAAAGTGGGATCGTTTACAAGCTGGAGCAGAATCTCGTTCGTAAAATTGAACAACATTAATTTGTGCCAATTCAGTGCATCTGCAACGTTTACCTTCCTTATCTGATTTTGGTAATTTTTAAAGCGCCGTACGTTGTATCCAAAACAACCTGTTCATTTTTATCAGCCAAAAACTCATCCGTAGCTTTTCTACATCCTCCCCAGTCAAAATAATCATCCAAAATAATACTGCCATTGACAACTAAATTTGGGAATATGCGCTCCAGTGATGTTTTGACCGGATCATACCAGTCAACGTCTATATGAGCAAATACAACCGGCTGCTCCAACTGCATCGTATCCTGTAAAAGCCCCTTAATGAGCTTCACTCCCATTCGATCGGTATTGATTCCAAATGATGCCAGATTGTGTTGTACTTTTTCATAAAGATTTTCCTGATATCCATAATACAAGTCGCCTCCGATACCGACCGACTTGCCTTGAGCAATATTTTTATACCGCTCATGAACATCGATGGTATCTTCATGGGTTGGTGCCGGTATCATTCCAAAAACGTCATAAACCCTCAATAGACGATCTTTTCGCTTAATGGATGCAATTAAAATGGTAGATCCTCCCAAAGCACAACCGGCCTCCAGAAATAATCCTGTTAATTTTTGCTGCTCTATTGCACTACAGGTTTTCGCGATTTGTGCGAGCTTCTTTACAGACAAGTAAGTTAATTTTTTGCTTCTTATCTGACGAATTAATCTTCGTTCAGGTTGTTTCAAGTCGGACAAAACCTGATACATTTCCAGCATGTTTACAAAACGACGCCAGATCTTCATTCGAAATGAAGTCATAGTTGAAATATTTAATAAAGATTTGTAGCAGAAAAGGGGCATCGAAATGAAGCTATCTTACCCTCTTCAACATCAATATAGAAAAGAAGTTTCCTAAGAAGCAGACTTGCCGAGTTCTCTTATTTTACAATAAACCTGCGTAAAGTAAGCCATTTTTAATAGGGCAAATGCCAGTCCGCGTAATCCATCCCGAAAGCCCCCCAAAAAAATATAACTACCTATAAAATACGCAATGCCTGTGAACGGCGTTTCCATCAATTTGTATTTCAATTTTTGCTTCCAGGTCCAAGCTTTACGGATCGCAGGATCTTTTTGAGATTTGAGAAAACGGGCGGCCTCCCACCAGGCATATTCATTGTGCTTGGCAACATAGTGTTCAATACCCTTAAAATCTTTGTGTTCGATCTTACTTGTTATACGCCCAACCTTTCCGTCGATCACCGGATGCTCATGGATTTCCATATCCAGGTTGCTCCATTGATTTTCATCAATTTTTTCATAAAGCCCTTTACCCACTTTAAACAAAGCCAATTTATCCAGAGGATACCCTCCTTTCAATGGTCTTCCCATGAAATAGATCGAATAGCGCAACCAGTACGCATCAAAAGATGAATTCGATGAAATACAGGATGCGAGTTCATTTTTAAAAGCAGGTGTCAAAAACTCATCCGCATCCAAAAACAAAACCCATTCGGTTCTCGGGGTATGTTCCAACAAAAACCAGTTTCGCTTCTTTGGATACTTCCCATCCCAATTAAAATTAAGCACCTCGGCACCAAATGTTTTCGCTATCTCCTGTGTAGCATCGGTACTGGAGGAGTCAACAACCACTATTTTTTTTACCCAATTTTTTCCAATTGCCTCAAGACAATGCGACAAATTGAGGGCTTCATTGCGAACAGGAATCACTATCGTAAGATCAAGAAGCATAACTACTGTTAATGTGTAAATGTATTACAATTCATTCCGATGCAATACTCTGTTTTTCACCGGTATGCATGGATGGCCCGAACACACCTTCCATTCCGGTAACGATCTGGTTACTACCGATCGGGCACCCACAACAGTTCCATTTCCAATGGAAACACCCGGATGTACAAAAACATCTGCTGCGATCCAAACCTCATCGCCAATTACAATAGGTTTTGTATACAACGGAAATCCCTCACGGGTATAATCATGTGTTCCGGCGCATAAATGTGATCCCTGCGAGATTACCGTTTTTCGACCGATCAGAATTTTTCCTTGCGCATACAAATTGACTCCGCTTGCAATTCCTGCATGATCTTTTATTTCCAGATTCCATGGTGCCCAAATTCGTACAGCCGGATATACATGAACCCCTTTCCCAATTTTAGCTCCAAACAACCGAAGAATGAATGAGCGCCATTCGTGAAGCGGTATTGGCGAGTAACGAAATAACATCAGATAGGTGAGTCCCCATAGCAAACGGGCAAACCGATTTGATCTTGAAAAGGAAGGTCCCACGTGTGTATTGGTATTCATCTGGCGCATCGTTAAATTCTAAAACGAGGAATACAATATCTTGCCATTCCTCTGATTACCGATTCAATTCGTTTTGAAAAGGAGTTGTAATTGACATTCCAATGCGCTCCATATCCTACCGGATCAACGTTAAAGAGAAAACGTAAAACCACTTGTTTGTTTTTCAACTCCAACGGCTTTAAGACTTGATAATACAACGTTTCAAAATGTCCGGAGACAGAAGGCTGCATGGTTCTTCGGGCATATATTAACGCCTGTTTATAAAACGCACGGTTGATCACGAGTAAGGTTGTGATTACATATTGCTTTTTCCGCTTTCCCAATTGGTAATCTCTCGAATCCGCAAGGAACTTAGTCGCATTGGTTACTGTAGATAACAATTTTGAAAGTTCGGGAAAGTATAAGCGACCGGTAACTTTGATAAAAAATGTCGTGTCGCTTATGATTCTGCTTCTTTCTATAGCAGTATCGATCATTTCCAATTCGGAATAACCATAGTGCAAACCTTCCGGAATGGGTTCGGGAACAACTTCAATGAATTCGACCCTACGATTAAATTTATTTTCCTGCCGGACCAGTTCCCGTAATGTACTTAAATCATACCCTGAATTTTCGATAAACACAAGATTGATGATTCTGAGATCCTCATAGTTTAACCAATAGCGTAATGCGTTTTCGTAATCTTTTAGTCGAACCATTGCATCCATCCTGAACCGACTGTTACCCGACAGCTTTTCAACCGTTGGTTGAATACAAGCTGTAAGAAGCAGCGTAAATGTAGGCGTACCGGAATTCAAAATTATAGAGTTAGAGGTGTTTGAGCCGTAGCATCTGAATCATTTTTTGTGCTGCCGATTCCACGGTAAATTCTTTACGGTAAAGATCCTTTGCCTTTTGCGAAAGCTGCTTTTTTTCCACTTCCGGAAGCTGCATCCAAGCTCTCAACATTGTTATAACACCCGCTAGTGTGTCCGGAGCAACCAATCCTGCTTCGCCTTTTTCAATTTCAGTATAAATATTAATTTGATTGGTAATAAGCACCGGTTTACCGCATGCCAATGCTTCTACAACAGCAATTCCAAAATTCTCCTGATGACTTGGTAATACAAAGGCTCCTGCATGATAAATGGCGCTCCATTTTAAGACTCCTGTCAACATGCCCGTAAAAATCACTCTCTCCCGCAAATTGGAATCTTCATCTACAACTGAACGAATTTTATCACCGTAAGGCGTATTTAAACCAGGACCGGCTATAACTAATACCGGTAAATCAACTGAATCCCTCAATAACTGCCGATAAGCCTCCAGCAATAAGTCAATTCCCTTTTTCTCATGCAAACGACCCAAAAAAAGCAAATAACGATTGGTGTAAGGTGCAGGAACCTTTTCATGTAACAACTGCAGCATCCGTTCGTCATAAGCAGGTGGCTCCTGAATTCCATAACCGATGTTCAATTCTGATTTTGGCTTGTAACCCGAGAAGGTTTGTCGTGCCAGCAACAATTCCGAAGCACAAGTAAACAACAATCCATCTGCACTATTGACAACCTTTTTTTCTATCAGATGCCAATAGACAAGATTCCGAAGCGCCTTCCATTTTCTTCCTTCTGCACGCTGAAACCAGGGATCAAGCATCCCATGTGGCACCACATAAACTTTTGGTAGAGATTCTGCTTTTTTGCGCTTTAAAGACTGTATCGCCATCGTGAGTGCGAAACTGTGATAAAGCCACAGCCCCCTGACAAGGATTACATCATAATGCACCAAATTGCTGATAAGCCAGGAATAAAGGGATGGATGGTACTTCCAAAATCCACGGGAAGATCCCAATGCATGAACGGTAAAATGCTCATTAGTAAGAAAGGGTGCATTGGCAGCATCAAGACAAAGCACTTCGCTTACTATTCCATATTTGTTTAACTCGGGAATCATATTGCGAATTCCCTGACAAGGTCCGCCCGTAGCGGGATCCATACTGTTAATGATATTTAATACGCGCAAATTCAAGGTTCTTTTTAATCAATAGCTACTGAACCGATTATTAATACAAAGCCTTAAATTGATTCCAGGAGACCAAGTTCAAATAATTTCTTCTGTTGGAATGAAACATTTCCCATGTTGGAACATTGAAGTCTTTTTTTCCTGATAAATCAGATACACGAATCACTCCTATACCATAATCCGTATCAACAACACAGGATTGCATTCCCGGATAGTGTCCTCTGAACGCTACAAACGCTTTCCAAGGATCACCGTTCCAAACAACTGTTTTTCTGGGCACCAATTGAGATTCGAAACTCACAGGATTACAATCGTGTAATAAGATAAAGCCTCCGGGTGTTATATGATTCAAAGAGTTTTGAATGTCTTTTTGAACCTGATCTGCATGATGAAGACCATCGATGAAGATCATATCATATTGTATGTCACTCCGGTCTTTAATCAATTCGAAATATGCATCGGAAGTCATGCGATAATTGACTTCGGGAGCAATATGCCTTTCCGCTCCCGGATCTACTCCATCCTTATGAGGCGCGTTCACCTTTCTGATATTTTCACCTTTTAATACCCCAATTTCCAGATATCGTTGTACATGATACTTTGAAATGAGATAATTAATGACATCGTATCGTTTCACTTCACTATTACGATATCGCACAGCTTCCGGATCATTGCTGTTATCCTTGAAATTGGATTTTCCCAATATTATTTTCACAACTTCTTTGAACATATCTTTTTAGTTTAAATTGATTTGATCATTTGAGCATATACCAGATGCCAATTAATTACCGTTTTGCATGAAGACGATTCAATCACTTTTAGATAAAACATTGTATCAATACACAAAGGGTTCGGGCCTGGAAAAATATTTCGCTTCTTTATTGATTGACTTCAATGCTTTAGCCGGTGTTCCTGCGTATAACTTATAAGAGTCATTAAATTTTTTATTCAACAAAGACCCGGCCCCCAACACAGAACAATCAGGAAGAACAGCTCCGCCTAAAACCAGTACTCCCGTGCTTACAAAACAGTATGCCCCAATTGTTATTGGCTTACTGTTCTGACGAGATTCAAGAATGTCTATAGCGTGTGTTAAAAATTGTGATCTATACCCGGCAATGGTCGTAAACTTCCCAATTGAAATGGGACTCGTACAATCCAAATGATGATGTTTGGTTATTGCTGCACCTTCTTCCATACGAAGCACAGATCTCCGATCGGGCTGATGTTGAAAATGGTTCGATTGTCTCGTTGAAGA
>CANGQQ010000023.1 GCA_947456025.1 Chitinophagaceae bacterium
AGAGTTTTTTCACAAAACCGAAGGACAAAACGAAAGAGGAAGAACATGAACCTTCAGAATAATCCGCATCCGGCCTCCTACAGAGACCCCGCAGGATTTTTATATGTACGGGACGGCAACCTCTATCGCTTTGTCGCAAATACTTACAAAGAGAATTTTGAATTACTTGTAACCAGCGGACTAGCGCAGCAACTTATTCAACAAGGGCAGCTTCTTCGCTATGAAGTACTTACGGAAAATCATTTCAACCAATCGAATTGGTTTACAACACTCCGTCCTCAATATTTACCGTTTCTAAGTTATGCCTGGGAATGGAGTTTTCATCAACTCAAAGATGCAGCACTCTGTACTTTACGTATTTGTAAACAAGCTTTGGATCATGGATTCGTGTTAAAAGATGCCACGCATTTGAACATCCAGTTTGTAGAGAACAAGCCGCTGCTCATTGATCATTTGTCGCTTGAAAAATACGAAGAAGGAACGCCCTGGATTGCTTACAGACAGTTTTGTGAATGTTTCTTGAACCCACTGTTATTGTCGGCTTACAAGCAACTGGATGTAAGTCGTTTACTGAAGGCTTATCCGGAAGGAGTTCCCGCTGCCGTAACGGCCTCGCTATTACCCTACAAAACCAAACTCAATCCGGTTTTATACTTGCACGTACACTTGCAGGCAAAAATGAGCGGCCATACAGCCCCATCCACTACTTCGAAAAAAGCAATTGTTTCACTCAAAAGCTTAAGACAGATCCTCGAAAATCTTGAAAGCATCATAGAACATCTGAATCCAAAAGAGACGCGAACCACCTGGAACAATTACTACGAGGAGACGATTTTAAGCAAGACCTATCTGGATGACAAAAAAGTAAAAGTTACAGACTGGATCCAATCGATCGAATATCATAAAGTACTGGATCTCGGAGCTAACGAAGGTGCTTTTTCGTTACTCTGCAAGTCGCAGTCGCAAGTAATCGCTTCAGATTTTGACAACAGTTGCATCGATCGACTTTATATGCAACTGAAAAAATCAAAAATCTATCATATTCATCCCGTGATTCTTGACTGGATGCAACCTTCTCCGGCAATGGGATGGGAAAACAAGGAACAAGCATCGTTTCTAAACCGCTGCAAATCGGATCTTTGTTTGGCACTGGCTGTAATTCATCATTTATGCATTGGCAAAAACTTGCCCTTTGAAAAAGCTGCATCTGTTTTGAGCGACATCTGCTCGGAATTGATTATTGAATATGTTCCAAAATCGGATCCCAAAGTCCGGGCAATGCTCGCAACCCGAAAAGATATTTTTGATCATTACAATCAGGAAGCATTTGAAAACGCAATGCTGAAGTATTTTAACCTGATCAAATCAGCATCCGTTGAAGGATCCGATCGTATTTTATACCATTTTCAGAAATCAAAACAAACAACCTGATTCTTACGGACAATCCATCTCAACGAAAGAAGCAATAGTTTGAATGAATACAACAGCCCATAACGAATCTTCTCATCGCCAAAATATAAAACAGGCTGAACCGTTTTATAAACGTTTTTTTCAAGGTCACTACTTTTTATTTCTGGTGCCTCTTGTTTTTTTATGGAATGGTTACAACGATCTCTTTGGCTGGATCACCGGCTCCTCATTGTTTCTTACGGGGCTGTTGATCTACCTGTTGCTCGGCATCTTCTATTTTTCACTCAGCAAATTTCTGGATACAAGATCCAAACGTGTACTTTCAACGGCTTTTATTCTTACAGTCATTTTGCTCTACGGCTATCTGCATGATACAGTAAAAAAATGGCTGCCTGATTCTTTTTTCTCATCATACAGTTTCTTTATTCCGTTTTTAGCTGTGATCGCATTGGCAGTAACAATCCGAATCAGAAAAAACCATTCCGGCTTTACCCAACTACTTTTGTATTGCAATACACTCGTCATGCTGCTTCTTGCAACAGAGATCGTTAAAAGTGTCATGCATTTCCGGGACTATCAGAAAACCAGGAATCTGATCGACCCTCGTTTCAACGTGTTCAAAAACTATCAGAAATCCACTGTCCCGGAACACGAAAAACCGGATATCTTTTTCATCATTTTTGACGAAATGGCTTCTACAGGTTCTTTAATGCGCAAATGCAACATCAACAATTCAGAAATTGAACATTTGCTCCAAAAAGAAGGATTTTACATGGCATCAGATGCCCGATCCAATTATGATCGCACTTTTTTCTCCATTTCCAGTACAATGAATATGGAATACCTTCCCGTAAAGCCCAAAGACCAACTCGATGCCTTATTCAAGGCAGGAAATTCGATGCTCAATAACTCGCTGATTCAGATTTTAAAATCAGAAGGTTATGCAACCTATCAGTTCCAGCCTATTTCTTCGCGCAACAACGACTGGCCCGAGACTTCAATTTTTGATGAACGGCGCAACAAACACATTTTTTACAAAACTCTTCCCGGAAGAATCATACGTGATCTCAGCTGGCATTTTTATGCCCGAATGCCAAAGCTGCTGCAGTCTATTGAATACAACGCCTACCTGCGGAAGAAACAATCGATAGAAACGCCGTGGAAACAAATAAAAAAATTATGCAGCAAATCAGGAAAGCCAAAATTCGTTTATGCGCATTTTATGGTGCCACACGCACCTAATTTTTTTAAGAAGGATGGTTCCTGGATGTCCCCCGGGGAACGGAAAAAGAAAACCGAATACGAACAGTATCAAGAACAAGTTTTGTATGCCAACACCATCATTACAGACATCTGCCGTACAATCAAAGTCCAAAACAAAAAAAACACCATCATGCTGATTGCGGGTGATCATGGTTACCGATATCAAACGAAACCGGGCACCCCTGAAAATTTTGAAATATTTTGCGCTCTCTATTTTCCGGATCAAGGTTATACGCATTTACAACAAGACCTCAATCCGGTCAACTATTTCAGAATCATTCTAAACCGCTATTTTCATTGCAGCTATAACTTGCTCCCCTATCAGGCATTCACAACAGAAACAACACAACAGGGGAAACAAGACCCGGATTTGCATTAATCACTTTATTTTTATTCCTAATTCCAAACAGCATGTTTCGCACAAGCAAACTGAAAGAACTTTTAAAACGCAAGCCTCTGTTTCTGGTGTTGGTTCCATTGTTTTTTATTTACAACGGCTATAATGAATTATTTGGATTTTTAACGTTTGCCTTTGTTTTGAATAACACATTTCAGGTCTTATTGGTGACTGCTGTTATGTTTGGGATTTCACATTTGTTATTAAGAAACATAACCAAAGCATCAGTAGCAACATTTTTCATTCTGCTCTTCTATTTATCCTTCGGTTTCCTTCACGACGCACTAAAATCATTGCCGGTGCATCCCCTTCTTTATGCTTACTCATTTCTTTTGCCGGTCGCCTTATTGATAACGATCGTCATCTATAGAATCTTGTATCGCTCAAATTCAAATTTTCACCAACTATTTCTTTACATCAACCTGTTGTTCACTGCACTGATTTTATCCGAAATCCCACATAGTGTAAAACGCTATCAGTTGGATCAAAGCGTACACAACCTGCTAGATTTTCGGTTTAAAGCATGGAATGCATACAAACCATCCGTAGCTACACCGGACTCACTGAAGCCCGATATTTATTTTCTGGTTTTTGACGCCTATGCTTCTTCTAAAAGTCTGAATGATGAATTGCAAAAAGACAATTCAGTTTTCGAAAACTTCCTGAAACAACAAGGATTTTATACCATTGAAAAATCGGCAGCCAACTACAATTTCACCATCCATTCGATCAGTACAACATTCAATATGGAGTACTTGCCGGAATTTATTTTGCCGGTGATGAAAGACCCCAAAGCCTATTTCTGGGGAACAGCCTCCATTTTGGACAACTCTTTATTTTCAATTCTGAAAAAAGAACAGTATCGGATCCACAACCTGCAACCGATATCATTTAACAATCCCGATTGGCCTTTAGATCCCTATTTCAACGATTTAAAAGAACGTCATTTTTTCTTTAAAACCTTTCCGGGAAGGATTTATCGTGACATTTTCTGGAATTACAATCAGATAGAAATTGGACTGATCAAAAAAATCCAACACACATTAATTGATAAACGAAATGAGGCTATTGAAAAGCGCCTCCTGTTCACCAAACAGGCCATTGAAAACACATGCTCAAAGGTTGGGCCACCAAAGTTCGTATACGGACATTTTATGTTGCCCCATGAACCCTACGTATTTGATCGAAACGGTCGAATTCAAACCCGGAATTACAGCAATCAAAAGTCACCCGATTTTTACTTTGAGCAACTGTTGTATGCAAATTCCATTTTATCGAACCTGATTACGCACATAAAAACCAACAACAAAAGAAATACGGTGATTATTGTAGAAGGCGATCACGGTTACCAATCCTTCACAGGGAAGAAAAACAATTTTACCTCTTTTGAAAACTTAAACAGTCTTTATTTCCCGGATCAGGATTACCGCATGTTAAACGATACCCTTTCGCCGGTCAATACGTTCAGGATTGTATTAAACAAATACTTTAATGCCGGTTTCCCCATATTGGAGAATTTACACACGCCGGTTTCGGCAGATGACGAAAGTATCAACCCAACAAAAAAGATACTGCCAGCTCATAGCCTTTCAAACCAAGACCACTGATCGTTCCTTTACATTTTGAGGACACATGAGATATTTTTCTGAAGTCCTCCCGTGCATGCACGTTGGATATGTGAACTTCAATTACAGGCGCTGTAATGGAAGCAATCGCGTCACCAATAGCAACAGAAGTATGTGTGTAGCCTCCGGGATTGAGAACGATACCGGAATAATCAAATCCAACACGTTGCAATTCATTGATGAGTTCGCCTTCAACATTACTTTGAAAGTAACTGAATTCCACTGAAGGAAATTTTTTGTGCAAGTCAGAAAAGTATTGCTCAAAGGACTGACTACCATAAATGCCCGGCTCGCGTGTTCCAAGCAGATTTAAATTGGGACCATTGATAATTGCAATCTTCATGCTGTAAATTTAAGAAAAGCCTCCGTTTCCGAAGGCTTCCCTGTTTTTCTAATTTTGTTGTGCTTTAATCATCTGAATGAAATCGTCAAAAAGATATCTTGAATCATGAGGCCCGGGTGTACTTTCGGGATGGTACTGCACCGAAAAAGCCGGACGATCTTTTAAGCGTATTCCTTCAATTGAATCGTCGTTCAGATTGATATGTGTAACCTCAACATTCGTTGCTTTTTGAACAGATGAAGGGTCCACACCAAAACCATGATTTTGTGTTGTGATTTCACACAAACCTGTTTTCAGGTTTTTAACCGGATGATTCAATCCTCTATGGCCATGATGCATTTTAAAGGTGGAAATGCCATTTGCCAATGCAATCAGCTGATGACCCAGACAAATGCCAAACGTAGGCTTGTTTTGGCTTAGGATCGCTTTTACAGTTTGAATGGCGTAATCCATACTTGCCGGATCTCCGGGACCGTTGGAAATAAAAAATCCATTGGGACTGAATTCGACCAATTCACTTACATCCGTTTTTGCGGGAAAGACTTTGAGATAAGCGCCACGTTCAACCATACAGGTCAGAATGTTTTGCTTAACGCCAAAATCCATAACTGCAATGCGAATGTCCGATTCGGGATTGCCCATTGTATAGCTTTCATTCGTACTAACTGTACTGGCAAGTTCCAGGCCGGCCATGGAAGGCACTTTACCCAATTGCGCTTTTAATGCTTCCACGTCAAGTATTTCTGAAGAAATGATGCAGTTCATCGCACCCTTGGTACGTACATGCGTTACCAGGGCTCTTGTATCAACATCTTCGATTGCTACGATTTGCTGTGCTTCGAGGTACTGCTGTAATGAATGATCCGCAAAATAACGGGAATAACGATCCTCCAGATTGCGACCAATTAAACCCCTGATTTTTACGCTATCGCTCTCAACATCTTTTGCGAACGTACCGTAATTACCGGTATGCACATTGTTCATGATCACAATCTGTCCGGTATAACTTGGATCGGTAAATACTTCCTGATAACCGGTCATCCCGGTATTAAAGCAGATCTCTCCGGTTGTGGTTCCTTTTTTCCCAAATGCCTTACCCCAAAAGACATTGCCGTCTTCGAGTAATAAAACGGCAGTTTGCATTCCTGTAGTTTTATGTGGTTGTGTGTTCATAATCAATTGCAAAATAAAAGAGGCAGAACCAAATGGCCTGCCTCTTTATGATAAAATTTTCAACATTCAAATTAGTCAGCTGACTTCTCTTCTGAAGTTGTTTCTTCTGAGGCAGGCGTTTCTTCAACTTTTGCTTCAGTTTTAGTGGCTGCTTTTTTTGCACCACCTGCACGACGTGTTTTCTTGGCAGGAGCAGCAGTTTCACCTTTACCTTTTCCGTAGATTTCATTGAAATCAACCAGTTCAATCATCGCTTTTTCAGCATTATCACCTACGCGGATGCCTAATTTGATGATCCGGGTATAACCTCCCGGACGACCGGCTACTTTATCGGATATGGTTGAAAACAATTCAGTTACTGCTTCTTTATCCTGAAGATAACTAAACACAACACGACGAGAATGCGTCGTATTGCTTTTAGCCTTTGTGATTAAAGGTTCAATCCATGTACGCAGTGCTTTTGCTTTTGCTAAAGTTGTTACAATACGTTTGTGCTGAATGAGCTCACAAGCCAGATTGTTGAGCAACGCTTTGCGATGCGAAGCGGTGCGGCTAAGATTGTTGATTTTGTCTCCGTGACGCATGACATTTTTTGATTTAAAGTTGAACCCTCAATTATGAATCATTCAACTACGTTTAAAAATAAGCTATACCGTGTCAGGAATTATAGCCTTTACTATTGATTTCCGGAATGAATTAATCCAGATTGTCTACACCCAGTTTGCTTAAATCCATACCAAAATGCAAGCCACGTTCACCAAGAACTTGCTCGATTTCGGAAAGAGACTTTTGTCCGAAGTTGCGGAACTTCATTAAATCTTCCTGTTCGTACTGAACCAGTTCGCTTAAGGAGTTGATTTTCGCAGCTTTCAGACAGTTGAATGCACGTACAGAAAGATCCAGATCTTCCAATGGTGTTTTCAAAACTTTACGCAACTGAAGCATTTGTTCATCCACCACATCTTCTTTTTTCTCTTCTTTGTTATCAAAAGTGATGTTCTCGTCTGTGATGATCATCAAATGCTGGATCAAGATACGACTGGCTTGTTTTACAGCCTCTTCGGGATGAATGGTTCCGTCTGTAGAAACATCCATTACCAGCTTTTCGAAATCGGTTCTTTGCTCCACACGTGTGTTCTCGATTGCATACTTCACGTTTTTGATGGGCGTAAAGATCGAATCGGTTGCAATGTATCCGAATGGTGCATCTTTGGGCTTATTTTCCTCAGCAGGAACATAACCACGACCTTTTGCAATATTGATTTCAATTTCAAGTTTCGCGCTGGGATCCATGGTGCAAATCAACAACTCAGGATTCATCACTTCAAAACTTTGTGTAGCCTCTCCAATTAAAGAAGCGGTAAACTCAGTTTTGCCTTTGATGCTGAGATTGATTTTTTCCTGGCTTACTTCATGTTCCACTTTTTTCTTAAAGCGAACTTGCTTCAGGTTCAGAATCAGTTCCACTACATCTTCAGAGATCCCTTTGATGGTAGCGAATTCATGATCTGCGCCTTCAATTTTAATGCCCACAATTGCATATCCTTCGAGCGAACTCAATAAGACACGACGAAGTGCATTACCAATAGTTACTCCAAATCCGGGTTCAAGCGGACGGAATTCAAATTGAGCATCAAAATCACTAGCTTTTTGAAGTACAATTTTGTCGGGTTTTACGAAATTCAAAATGGCCATATTGAATTTTTGTTTTTTGTTTGTTTGCGGGCATTAAGCCCTGATTTGTGTTTGAATCCAACAATTCTGATGATACCGAATGATGGAAAACGATTACTTGCTGTACAACTCTACGATCAATTGTTCCTTGATGTTTTCAGGAACACTTTCTCTTTCAGGGTAAGCAATAAAAGTACCTTTCATTTCAGTTTCATTCCAATCAATCCAGCTGAATTTCGGATTTTTACCTTTGATCTGACTTGTAACTGCAGTGTTGCCTTTGCTTTTATCTTTCAAACCAATTACATCACCGGGTTTCACGCTGTATGAAGGAACATTCACCACTACATCATTTACAGTCACGTGCTTGTGACTCACAAGTTGACGAGCAGCAGGACGACTGGGTGCAATACCCAAACGGAAAACCGTATTATCAAGACGTGCTTCCAGTAAGCGCATCAGGTTTTCACCGGTTACCCCTTTTAAGCGGGCTGCTTCCTCAAATGTTCTGCGGAATTGTTTTTCCAAAACACCGTACGTGTATTTGGCCTTTTGTTTTTCACGCAACTGAAGGGCGTATTCGCCTAAAGTTTTGCGTTTGCGCTGAGCGCCATGCTGACCGGGAGGGTTGCTGTTTTTTCCCAGCCATTTTCCATTTCCAAGAATGGGCTCCCCGAAAATACGGGAGATTTTGGTCTTTGGACCAGTGTAACGTGCCATAGTTTTTATTCATTTACGCTTTTTAGAAACCGGTGCTTTGATCAGTAAAAGCGTTAAAAATTAATCAAACACCCTTTTTAAAATGAATCAATGGCGATTCAATATGTTGTTGAAAAAACATACCGATGTATAAACTCGGTATGTTTTTTTTATCATTAAACTCTACGTTTTTTAGGAGGACGACAACCATTGTGTGGCAATGGAGTTACATCCTTGATCATTGACACTTCAATGCCGGATTGTGCAATCGAACGAATAGCGCCCTCACGTCCTGAACCGGGTCCTTTTACATAAACATCTACACGTTTTACGCCTGCTTCAAATGCCACTTTCGCAGCTTCGGCAGCAGCTACCTGTGCAGCATATGGCGTGTTTTTCTTGGAACCACGGAATCCCATTTTACCCGCACTGCTCCAGGAAATAACCTGTCCTTGCTTGTTGGTCAAACTGATGATGATGTTGTTAAAACTTGCAGTGATGTGAGCATCGCCGTAAGCGTCTACTTTCACTACTCTTTTTTTGGCAGCGGCTTTTGCGCTGTTTTGTTGTGCTTTCGCCATAACTTTTTTAATAAGGTAATCAACGTTTAAAAATAAATCCCTTTAAAGGAACCCCGACCAACCCTCCGTTTGCACCCAACATCCGCAATTGGTCAGAAAAATGGTGCAATATGTTCAACCCTGATTTTATGCAACGAGCCTCAGGTGGTTCCTGAAGCTCATTGTCACTGTTTCAAAGTGATTATTTTTTAGCTGCTTTTTTCTTACCGGCAACTGTTTTACGTTTACCCTTACGTGTGCGACTGTTTGTTTTAGTCCGCTGTCCGCGTACAGGCAATCCTTTACGATGACGAAGACCACGGTAACAAGCAATATCCAACAAACGCTTGATGCTCATCTGAACTTCACTACGCAGTTGACCTTCTACTTTCAATTCATTGGTAATGATGTTACGAATCGCATTCAATTCGTCATCGTTCCACAAATGAACTTTCTTGTTCACATCAATTCCTGCTTTTTCAAGAATATAACGAGCAGTTGAAGGACCAATTCCGTAGATATAGGTCAATCCAATTTCGCCTCTTTTGTTTTTGGGTAAATCTACACCGGCAATACGAGCCATAGTTAATTATGATTTTTTGTCTTTTTGAATTTTCAGTGACTGATTCTTCGATCAACAGCACGCTCGAAAACATGTGTTTCGGAATCGGCCAGATTGATTATCCCTGACGTTGTTTGTAACGGGGATTCTTTTTGTTAATCACATAAAGCTTGCCTTTGCGACGAACGATTTTGCAATCGGCACTGCGCTTTTTAATGGATGCTCTTACTTTCATAAATATATGTTTTGATGCTGCCCTTATCTGCCTGCAGCTTATTTATACCTGAAAATGATTCGACCCCTGCTCAAATCGTATGGACTCATTTCCACTCCCACCTTATCGCCGGGCAAAATACGGATGTAGTGCATCCTCATTTTACCGGAAATGGTAGCCAGAATTTCATGCCCGTTCTCCAACCGCACACGGAACATTGCGTTACTGAGTGCTTCTATAATAACTCCATCCTGTTTAATTAAATCCTGTTTGGCCATACTTTTTGGGGTCGCAAAGATAGGAGGAATTTCCATAAATTTTATAAAAAAAGTTCTCCGAATCCTTTTTTTTGCAAAAAAGCATCCGGAGAACCTCTTTTCACTAGCCAATTCAGGCTTTTTAGATCGGCAAATCGGTTAAATGCACCTTGGTCATGCTGTTGTAGTAGTTCTGTAACTGATGCAGGGCAATAACGCCCGGTACATGACGGCGGTCTTCTCGATACCAAAAATGAAGATTGCTGAAATCATTTTTTTGATCCAAATGAATCCGAAAAGCGCCTTTCATGTACTTGACCCCTCCATCCGGCTCCTCTACTTTGGAAAAATTCAATTTCTGGAGTGCGTCATCATTCAGCGTAACGGGATTTAAATCTGCTTCCTCGTACCAAAAATCCTGTTGTCCGTTTGTACGAACCAGCGCCTTTTTCTGCATGGAATTGACTTCCAACACTTCCCCCTCCATGGTGGCGCCCATATTATTGACCCAAACATAGTCGCCGGATTGTAATTCTGAGATTTTTATCATGGCATATCGTTTAGTGTAACCCTAAGATACATTAAAAACCAGGCATTTCCTAGACTGCATCTTCCGGACGCTTTACGGATAAACCAACTGATCTTACTCAGCCCAACTCATCGTGTATTGTTCATTTTCAATTCCAAGAGCTTGCTTGGTGATCATCAATGGTCGGAATGTATCTACCATGACGGCCAACTCTTTGGTCTCTTTTGCACCAATGCTCCGCTCCACCGCTCCGGGGTGAGGTCCATGTGGTATGCCGGCCGGATGAAGCGTAATCATACCCTTGGTTACATGTTTACGACTCATAAAGTCTCCATCAACATAATACAACACCTCATCACTATCAATATTGCTGTGGTTGTAAGGGGCCGGTATTGCCTGTGGGTGGTAATCATACAACCGGGGCACAAAGGAGCATACCACAAACGAATTGGTTTCAAAGGTCTGATGAATCGGTGGCGGCAAATGCACCCTTCCGGTAATAGGTTCAAAGTCGTGAATGGAGAAGATGTAGGGGTAGCAATATCCATCCCAGCCAATAACATCAAACGGATGGGTTCCGTAATGCAGACCATACATAAACCCTTTCTTTTTGGCTTTAATCAGAAAATCTCCTTTTTCGTCATACGTTTTCAGGTCCTGGGGGGCACGGATGTCGCGTTCACAGAAGGGAGCGTGCTCCATCAACTGACCGTTGTGACTAAGGTACCTTTTGGGAAATCTCAAGGGCGAAAATGACTCCACAATGAACAAACGGTTCGATGAATCATTGAATTCAATCTGATAGATTGTACCCCGTGGAAGTACGATATAATCACCATAGCTGAAAGGCAGTTCGCCATACTGTGTTTTCACTTTACCGCTCCCTTCGTGAACAAAAATCATTTCATCGGCATCCGCATTTTTGTAAAAATAATCGGTCATACTTTCTCGGGGAGCTGCGAGAACAATATGACAATCATTGTTGACCAATACCGGAATTCTGCTCTCGAGATAATCGTTCTTAGGCTGAATGTGAAACCCCTCAAAACAACGATGTTTCAGCATTTTTTCCTCTGCCACCTGCGGACTTACGTCAATATGCGGCTCTGTCTTTATGATAAGTGTAGGTGGATGACAATGATAAAGCAAAGAATAATCATCACTGAACCCTTCAGTAGAAAAGAGTTGTTCACTATAGAGTCCTCCATCGGGTTTACGAAACTGAGTATGGCGTTTATGAGGAATAGACCCCAATTTATAATAATGCGGCATAATTGAGTTTTATGAGTTTGTATTTGAAAAACAAGGTTCTTTAAGAAGCTAAAAGCACTTGTGTAACCCAGGACTGAAATCCCGTTTTAAAACAACAAGAAATGTGCTTTTTCAATGTGACTTCGGGAGAGTTCGAGCGTGGCCAGCAAAAAGACATACTTCCATTTCCGTTTGTCGATCCAATATGTGAAATTGCGATGGAATGGCATAATGCTCATTTTGAACGTTTCAAATTTAATAAACTTTCAGCAATTGACACGAATCGGACTCCTATCAGACACACATGGTTTTTTGGATGAAACCATTTGGAAGCATTTTGACTCCTGCGATGAAATATGGCATGCCGGTGACTGGGGCCCCGGCCTCGAACTATTAACGACAAAAGGAACTGTACGTGGTGTATACGGCAATATCGACGACAACAGGATCCGTACCGTATTCCCGGAACAACTTGTATTTACCTGCGAAAAGATTAAGGTACTGATTCGTCACATTGGCGGCTACCCTCCCAATTACAATCCCGAAACAAGAAAAGAGCTTGCCCTGCATCAGCCTCAATTGTTCATTGCCGGCCACAGCCATATTTTAAAAGTGATGTATGACCCCAAGATTCAATGTTTGCATATGAATCCCGGTGCAGCAGGCAAACAAGGGTGGCATAAAACAAGAACCATCATTCGCTTTGCGATTGATGGTTCCGATATCAAAAATTGTGAAGTGATTGAATTGGGGCCGCGGGGCTGAACTTAGCTCATTCCCGGAAACAAGGGGCGAGCCACTGCTTCGCGAAATGGCCATGGAACAGCTGCCAAAATCAAAATCAAAGCAATGACATACAAAAGAGCTGCATTCTTATACAGTTTCTTTTTCGATTTTCCTCTTGCTACCGTTATCAAAACGATCGCCAGAATCATCGCCGATATGTGTTCTACTACCCAAAAACGAGCCATACCGTCTTTCATTACGTTGGCCATTCCACCCATACGTTCGATCATTTGGAAACCAACAGTTGTACTATTAAAATATTGAAACAACCCTAATAACAAGGTGATATGCGCCGTAATAAGCAACCAAAGACTGGTTTTGAGTAATCCCTCTTTCTTTGTAAACGCTTGTATCAATGCGACAAGCAATAAAATTAAAATAATCCAGCGCAGTGCATTGTGTAAATGTAGAAGACCTTCGTACATAATCGTTGGTTTAATCGATGGCAAAGAAAGAACAGAAAGGGCAAACCACCAAGTGGTTCTTTAGTCGGCTGGCAAGACTGTTTTGAATCCGATTCTATCAATAAGCTGCAAAGGGGAAATGATTTAAGGAGCCCCCCGTACTAACCGAAACTACTTATGAACAGTCTGCCAACAACACGGTAATTGATTCCTGAAAAAATGAAAATTCAGGTACTTTTGCGCCATGTACACCCGCTGGTCTGTCATACTGCTCGTATTTGTTTTGTTTTTACATGCCTGTAAAGACCGAAACAATACAACCGGTCATGAAGCGGCAACTACAGCCCCCCCCCCTTCGATCAATGATCTGGAACAAAAGCTTCAAACAGACAGTCCGGCATCCGATAGCGTGCGCGAATTCTTGATCGAACGTTACATGGAAGCCGGCAATACCGGAAAAGCACTTTTTCACATTCAACACCTGCTCCAAAAGCAGCCGGAAAACCCTGCGTATCTATTCATGATGGCTGATGCGCTGGAAAAAAAAGGTGACACAACACAGTCCATCCACTATTTTGAACAAGCGATTGAATCGGCGGGCGTATTTTCGGAGGCGGAATTAAGACTGGCTTTTTTATATGCCGAAACATCCAATCAAAAGACGCTTGTAATTTGTGATAACTTGCTGAAGCAAGAAGAGGCTTTGAAAATGAGAAGTGATATCTTACTCATCAAAGGCTTGTACTTCGGACGTATTGGAAATACAGAACAAGCTGTTCGTGTGTATGATCAGATCATTCGGGAAGATTATTCCTATATGGATGCTTACCTCGAAAAAGGTCTGATTTACTACGACCAAAAAAAATATCAGGAAGCGCTCAACGTTTTTAAATTGAGCACCACCATCAAGAACAGTTTTGCGGAAGGCTATTTCTGGATGGCGAAGACTGAAGAAAAATTGTTGCAAAAAGAAGCTGCCATCAACAATTACAAAAGAGCTTTGGCGCTTGACCCCTCTATTAGTGAAGCAAGAGAAGGATTAAAACGTTTGGGTGTCTTATAGTAAATTCAAAATTTTTAAAACAATCATATATGCCGTTAATCGCTCCGTCTTTACTTTCTGCCAATTTTCTAAATCTGGATGCCGATTGCAAAATGCTCAACGAGAGTGCTGCCGATTGGTACCATCTGGATGTAATGGATGGACGCTTTGTCCCTAACATCAGTTTCGGTCCCATGCTCATCGAATTCTTCCGTAAAGCAACTACCAAAGTATGTGATGTACATCTGATGATCGAAGAACCGGAAAAGTATGCGGAAGCGTTCCAGAAAGCCGGAGCCGATATTTTAACGGTACATTATGAGGCCTGTACACACCTGCACAGAAACATTCAGCAAATCAAAGCACTGGGCATGAAAGCAGGCGTGGCACTAAATCCTCATACGCCGGTTTCCTTGCTTTATGATATTTTACAGGACATCGATCTGGTTTGTTTGATGAGTGTGAATCCTGGTTTTGGTGGCCAAGCGTTCATTCCGCATACACTTCAAAAAATACAGGAACTCAAACTTCGCATTCAGGAAAAGGGATTGAATGTAATGATTGAAATCGACGGAGGTGTAACGCTTCAAAACGCCAAAAGCATTGTTGATGCCGGCGCCGATGTTTTAGTAGCAGGCAATACGGTCTTTAAATCACAGCATCCAACGGAGACCATTTTGCAATTAAAAAACATCCAGTAAAACGCTCCATCGCAAACACAAATTTTGATTTATCCGGATGAAGGCATCAACCATTACAAGCTTACTCTTCCTGCTGGTCGTTTCTTTAAACACGCTAGCACAGAAAAAAAATGCAACGGTCAACGGAAGGGTTCTTGATGAAAATGAGAACCCACTCCAAGGTGTATCCGTTGCCATTTTGGGCAGGACGGTCGGTGTGCTTTCCAACGACTCCGGCTATTTCACAATTAAGGTTCCAACAGAAAAGGCATTTGCATTATACTTTTCATTTACCGGTTACGTGCCGCAACAACGGAATTTTTTCTTAAACGAAAACGAAACCGAACGCATCGTGCTGCGTCTTGAGCGAAGCGCAAAAGAATTGCAGGAGGTGACCGTAAAAGATGATCGTATTCGCTTCGAACCTTCAGCCTTCCGAATCAATCCTAAAAACGCGTTGCAACTACCCTCTGCAACAGGAGGTATTGAAGCACTCATCAAAATCTTTGTAGGAAGCAACAACGAGCTGACCTCTCAATACTCCGTACGAGGTGGTAATTACGATGAAAATTTAATTTACGTCAACGACTTCGAGGTCTTTCGTCCTTATCTTGTTCGTCAGGGCCAACAGGAAGGGTTGAGTTTCATCAACCCCGAAATGGTACGAAATGTCAACTTTTACAACGGAGGATTTCAATCAAGGTTTGGCGACAAAATGAGTTCGGTATTGGATATCCAATACAAACGTCCAAAAGGATTTGGAGGATCTGCTTATGTTTCATTACTGGAACAGGGGCTCCACCTCGAAGGCTCCACCAAAGATGGGAAAGCGACTTTTATACTGGGTGGGCGTAACAGAAGCAATCAAAACCTTTTAAGCAGTCAGCAGGTTAAAGGAAATTACGTCCCTTCCAGTAATGATTTTCAAGGTTATGTAACCTGGCAGCCAACACGAAAATGGCTGCTGGAGGGAATGACCAATTTCTCCGGCACAAAATTCACGCTCAATCCCCAGTTCAGCAACCAAACATCGTCTGTGTTCTCTCCTTTTTTTACGGCCAATCTGGGACTGGATGTTTATTTCGCCGGCGGTGAAGTAGACCGATACAAGACGAATATGGCCGGACTTGCAGCCACCTATATGCCCACCAAAGCTTTGAAACTAAAATGGATGGTCAGTCATTTCAGTAACAATGAACAGGAATCGTTTGATATACAAGGCGCCTATCTTTTTGGAGAACGAGATTTCGACCGAAGCAAATCTACCTTCGGGCTCATTGTAAATCCGCTGGGCGCAGGCCTTTTCCAAAATTTTGCCCGCAACAGACTCACCATTCAAATCACGAACTTTTCACACAAAGGAAGTCTTGAAAAGAAAAATCATTTTCTGCAATGGGGTAACAGTCTGGAACGCCAAACGATCAATGACAAACTGAATGAATGGGAACTGCAAGACAGTGCCGGTTACACGCTACCCTACACGCCTTCTGTGCTCACTTTGAGTAAAGTGATCAAATCAACTGCCAATCTCACCTTCTTCAGAGCACAAGGCTATGTACAGGATAATATTGTATTGAACGATTCACTGAATATGACATTGCAAATTGGAGCACGTTACAATTACAACACGTTGAACAATGAACTCCTGTTGCAGCCGCGTGTACAATTAGCCGTAAAGCCCAGGTGGAAACGAGACGTGATCTTGAAAATAGCAGCCGGCGCTTACCATCAACCTCCATTTTATCGTGAACTGAGAGACTATAAAGGCAATGTAAACACACAGGTTAAAGCACAAAAAAGCTGGCAACTTGTGACTGGTATTGATTACAATTTTAAAGGATGGGGAGGGCGCCCATTTAAGTTGCAGGCCGAAATGTATTACAAGAACATGTATGATGTGGCGCCTTACGACATCGACAACGTGCGTATTCGTTATTTCGGCAACAACAATGCCAAAGCTTATGCAGTAGGTCTTGAAACGCGTTTATTCGGGGAGTTGGTAAAGGATGCAGAAAGCTGGATCAGTGTCGGGTTGATGCGCACCCGAGAAAATCTGAACAACGATCAGTGGTATAACTACAAACTGGATTCATTGAACAGACCGGTTGACAGTACACTGGTAAACGGAGGCTGGCTTCGTCGCCCTTCTGACCGATTACTTACAGTTGGCATGTTTATACAGGATTATCTGGCAACAAATAAAAATTTCAAGTTTCACATGAACTTTTTATATGGAACCAATTTGCCTTACAATATCCCCAACAGTACCAAATACCGTAACGCATTAAGAATTGACCCCTACATCCGGATTGATTTTGGATTCAGCGCATTACTCCTGGATGCCGAGAAAAGCAATCGCAGAAGCCACAGCCCCTTCAGGAATTTTCAAAATATTTGGGCCAGCTTGGAAATCTTTAATGTAATTGACCGCCCCAATACCATATCGTACTTACTGATCAAGGATTTTTCCAATAACATCTATACCATACCCAACCGACTTACGCCCCGATTACTGAATTTCAAGATCGTGGCAAGGTGGTAAGACGAAAGAAGCACTCACCCCAAAAGTAATTTGGCAAGTTTTTTCAATTCACTTTGCTCTGCAGCAGTGATCACTTCATTGTTATCATACTTGGCCCTTAAAAACAAAATACGCTTGTGGCCGGGATACAATTCCAGAATGGATTGCAGAAGAATTCCTGTTTGATCATCTTTAACAAACAAGGGGGCAACGACGATCGGTTTAGAGCGTTCTCTGGTGGGGCGCTTCATGATGATGGCTTCCATTGTAGCCAGTTTGTGTTCTGCAATCCCATGAACGTTCAATGCTTTCTGACGCAAACCTTCCAATTGCTTTTTGCTAAGATGTCCACGTTCTTCGTATTGACGTGCAAGACTTTGTACAAACGGAGAGTCTGGCCGGGCTTTTAACATAAAATCCAGTACATCTTTGATGATATCTACACCCGGTTTTTTTCGTTGCATGTGGCGTCTAAAATAGTAAAGTTATTCGTTCACCCCGAAAAGAATACAAATCAATACACAAACCTGAACACAAGCGTTCCATTGAAAGCGTTCCTATAAAATACAGATTCGTGATCGCTTTCAAACTTTTTTTCTCATTCACGAATTCACATTTTGTTAATAACTATAGCGTCTCAATTCAAAAATGAATAAGTAATATTGAAACAGGATGAATTAGTAAGGCCTCAAGAAAATGAAACCCAATTTTCGAACTCAATTCTGATTCAGCTTCTACAGATGATCGGAATTCTAAAATGGAACTACTTTGACTGAAACAATCATCAACCTCGAAACCGTTAACCCCATTGAGTTTTTTGGCGTTAACAATGGCAAATTAGACTTACTGAAAAAGAAATTCCCACTTCTTAAAATTCTCTCGAGAGGCACACAAATCAAACTCAGCGGCAGTCCGGAACAAGTAGAACAAGCCAAAGAGAAAATTGATTTGCTGATTTCCTATCTTGAACGGAACGGGCAGCTCAGCGAAAATTATTTCGAACAAATTTTAGGCGGAGATGATCAGGAAACCATTGATCATTTTACGGAACGCAATCCCAGTGAAGTTCTTGTATTTGGTCCAAATGGTCGCACCGTCCGTGCGAGGACACAGAACCAAAAGAAAATGGTGGCAGCTGCCGACAAGAACGATATCGTATTTGCCATTGGTCCAGCAGGAACGGGAAAAACCTACACTGCGGTTGCATTGGCGGTACGGGCTCTGAAAAACAAATTGGTCAAAAAAATCATTCTTACTCGTCCGGCCGTGGAAGCAGGTGAAAGTCTTGGATTTTTGCCGGGAGACCTCAAGGAAAAAATCGATCCTTATCTGCGCCCCTTATACGATGCGCTCGACGATATGATCCCCGCCGATAAACTCGGATATTATATGAGTACACGCGTTATTGAAATTGCCCCACTGGCTTACATGCGCGGACGTACGCTTGATAACGCATTCATCATTTTGGACGAAGCTCAAAACACCACCGACCTGCAATTAAAAATGTTCCTTACACGTATTGGTGCCAATGCCAAGGCCATCATTACCGGTGATCTTACACAGGTGGATTTGCCCAAGAATCAACGAAGCGGACTGGACAAGGGAATCCGTATCTTAAAAAATGTTGACGGAATTTCTCACATAGAGCTGGATGAAGAGGATGTTGTTCGTCACCGCCTTGTTAAAGCCATTATCAAAGCTTACGAGCGCGACCACCAGCAGGAAGAAAGCCGAAATCATTAAACATACAAATAACCCTTAGATTCAAATCCCGGTTCCTTTGTGAACGGGATTTTTTGTCTCAGGAAATGAAATCAGACAGCAAACCCGTTTTTTTCCAAAGATCCCGTTATTTTTGGATTCAATTCCATTTCAATGTTAAGACAACTTACAATCATCGCCCTTGCTGTTTTCAGCTTTTGCTCCTGTGAAGAAAAGAAAGAACGTCCATCTGATGCATTAGGTACCGCTCGTGCTTTCATCAGATATTCGCTCGATGGCGATTATAAAGCCGCCCGTGAATTAATGCATCAAGACAGTGTCAACTTATTTGAACTGGAACAGATTGAAAAAAAATACAAGAAAGATCTCAGTAATGCAGAAAAAGAAAATTACCGGAAATCATCGATCTTGATTCATTCTGTAGAAAATGTATCGGACTCCGTTGTTATCATCAACTACTCTAATACGTTCCGAAAAAAACAAATGCCTGTCAAAGTTTTTTTGAAAGATGGACAATGGCAGGTTGATTTCAATTACACGTTTACCGGCAACCTTTAGGATCAAAACTCATGCTTAAACACATAGTTCTGGTTGGATTGGGCGGTGCTATTGGCAGCATCCTTCGCTTTACAGTTACGTTGGCACTACGTTCGTCGCTGTTCCCTTACGGAACCTTTCTTGTGAATCTGATCGGCAGCTTTGTTATTGGGCTGGCATTTGCTTATTCGTTGAGAAATCCTGTTTTTGAAACAAACTGGCGGTTGTTCATAACCGCCGGCCTGTGTGGAGGCTTTACCACCTTTTCGGCGTTCTCGCTTGAGAACTTTTCCCTGCTGCAACAACAAAAAATCGCACTGTTTTTGGTCTATACTGCCGGAAGTGTCCTCTGTGGTTTACTGGCCACATGGGCCGGCTACAAACTTGGCGCTTAATTTATCCGACCACTCGCCCTGAAGGCTAATCCGGGAATCCTGCTCACTCGTGCAGTTGCTCCTGAGACCTTGAAATTCCGGTCGGATTTTGTCTTTTGCAATTTTTAAAGGTACTTCGCATACAATAAGGAGAAGCAAACAATGAGCAATTCCAAAAAAAATGACGCTTTAGGTAAAGGAATCAGATCGCTTTTAAAAAGCATTGATGAAGATTTAAAATCTACGAGCGGACAGTTGAATCCGGCTGTAACAGAAACGGTTACCTCCATCAGTCGGATTCCTGTTAGTGAAATTGAAGTCAATCCCAAACAACCCCGACGAGATTTTGATGAACAAGCCCTCAATGAGTTGGCTGAATCCATCAAAATGCATGATATCATTCAGCCAATAACGGTTTCAAAAACGGCAACCGGCAAATACCGTCTCATTGCCGGTGAACGCAGATGGAGAGCAAGTAAAATCGCAGGACTGAAAGACCTTCCCGCCTACATCCGTCAGGCAAATGACCAGGAATTACTGGAACTGGCGCTTCTCGAAAACCTGCAGCGAGAAAACCTCAACCCCATCGAAATTGCCCTGAGCTACAAACGTTTGATGGAAGAACTGACTTACACGCAGGAGCAAGTGGCAGAACGCATGGGAAAAGACCGAACAACGGTCACCAACTACATCCGGTTACTGAAATTACCGCCCGATATCCAGTTAGCAGTTCGTAACGGGACGCTCAGTATGGGGCATGCCAGAGCTTTGATCAATGTGGATACGATCGATAAACAACTGTATGTGTTTCATCAAATCAAAGAAAAGGAATTATCGGTACGCCAAACAGAAAATCTGGTTCGTCAACTTTACAAAGCATCCACTTCTAAAAAAGAAGTGAAATCTGATTTACATCAGGCATTTAAAAAGATTGAAGACAATCTGGCGACACAGTTCAGCACGAAAGTGAAATTGAACCACACTAAGAAAGGAAACGGAACAATTACCATTGAATATTTTTCGCTGGAACAATTCAATCACATTCTGAAACAATTGGGCGTTAGCGTGGAGTAAGATGAATATGAAGAATTTATTCTTTTTGACCCTATGTCTTTGTTGGAATACGGCTTTGGTGGCTCAGAGCGTCAATGCCACAAAGACTCAAAAACAGGACAGCACTCATCTTCAACACAAAACACACAGCCCACGTAAAGCCACCATTCGTTCAGCGATTCTTCCGGGCTGGGGCCAGGCCTACAATAAGAAATACTGGAAGATCCCGGTTGTTTATGCGGCATTAGGGACCTGTGCCGGCTTTTTTATATACAACCGCAGCGAATATGTCGCTGCACGTGATGCTTACCGTTACAAAATGGACGCAGACCCTTTCAACGACGGACTGATCGATAAAAAATTCATTCCGGTGGACCCCGAAGCCATACGTCAATATCGTATCGCTGTTCGTCAAAACGTTGATTATTCCGTATTGGCATTCCTGATTTGCTGGGGACTGAATGTTGTAGATGCAACCGTTGATGGCCATTTGAAAACCTTTGAGGTTAATGAAAAGTTGTCTCTGCAAATCCATCCGGGATACATTCCGCAAACAAAACAAACACAAATTGGATTGGTTTTTCAGTTTCATTCCGGCAGAAAAAATCAATCAAGATAAGCGCCTTATTGTTAAGCAATAAAAGTTCCTTTCAAAGAGACTCACATTCATAACACAAAACAATCGAAAATTTATTTTATGAATATTGCACTGATCGGTTACGGAAAAATGGGCAAAGCCATCCATGAAATCCTCAAATCCAGAGGACATCATGCAGATTTGATCATCGATCTGGGTAATGCGCACGACCTAACGGCCGAAGCCATCAAAAAAGCCGATGTGGCAATTGAATTCACGAGCCCGCATACAGCTTATCAAAATGTTTCTTTTTGTTTGCAACAGGGTGTTCCTGTTGTATGCGGCTCAACAGGATGGCTGGATCGGTTGGAGGATGTCAAAATGCTGGCCGCTCAAAATCAAACCGGCTTGATTGTAGCCAGTAATTTCAGTGTAGGTGTTAATCTTTTTTTTGAGCTCAACAAAAGACTGGCACAGTTAATGAATACACAACCCGAATATGAGATACAACTGACCGAAATTCATCATACTGCAAAAAAAGATGCTCCAAGTGGAACCGCTATTTCTTTGGCAGAACAAATACTCGAAGCCATACCGAGAAAACAAAAATGGGTGAATACGATAGCACAAAATCCATCAGAACTCAGCATCCTGAGTGAACGGATCGACCCCGCGCCCGGAACACATCATGTAAAATACAGTTCCGACATTGATGATATCGAAATCATTCATACAGCTCACAACAGAACCGGATTTGCCTATGGAGCGGTTTTGGCTGCCGAATTTTTAAAAGGCAAGGCAGGATTCTTTGGAATGAAAGAAGTGCTTAACTTGTAACCTCCATGCGCACATTCTGTTTATTTTTTGTTTTCCTGATCCCGCTAATCTTTTATGGATCTTCGCTGTTTGCACAGCAGGAAACGCTTGACAGTTTGCGTAAAATCATTCGTGAATACCATTCCGATAAAGAAAAAACTTACGCCTACGTTTTACTCTCCGGAAAATTATCGACGGTTAGTTTCAACGAAACTCTAAAAATTGCCGAGCAGGGACTTGAACTTGCCCAACAACAAAAAGACTCATTTGCAATTGCAGAACTCAATCGCAACATGGGCGTTGCTTTTTATTTTAAGGGAGATCATGAAAAAGCAGCGGCCCTCTTTTATTATGCCGCCGGCATTTACGAACGACATCAAAAAACCCGAGAACTGGCGGTTGTTTTAAACGATATCGCCAAAATTTACCGAAAGACCCGTGACCTGAAACGAGCCCGAAACATCTATGAACGATCGCTCACATTGTTTCGACAGTTAAAAGATTCGGCAGGCATTCAAATGATTCTCAACGAAAGCGGTGTGGTTTATGAATACCTCGGTGATTACAAAGAAGCGTTGAACAGATACAATGCCTCACTGCAATTGGCCTCCTTGCGACATGATGAAATGGGAAAAAGCTGGTGTTACAATTTCATAGCCGGCGTTTTTGTCCTGCAGCAAAAATATACGCAAGCCGAAGAGTTCAACATCAGAGCTTTGGGTATCCGTCAAAAGTTAAAAGACAGTTTCGCCATAGCAGTAAGTTACTCGGATCTGGGAATTTTATATAGTTCCTGGGGCAAATACGAACGCGCCCGTTA
>CANGQQ010000024.1 GCA_947456025.1 Chitinophagaceae bacterium
ATCTGCGGATGGTTTCTGGAACATGCTTATCCGTTGTTGAAGGTTACGATCGTTCCTCGCGGAACGGCTGCTTTGGGCTATGCTCAATATACGCCCAAGGAGCAGTATTTGTACAATACCGATCAGCTTAACGATCAAATTTGTATGACGCTTGGCGGAAGAGCCGCAGAAGATATTTTCTTTGGAAAAATTTCTACGGGTGCACAAAACGATTTACAACAAATCACAAAGATTGCTTATTCAATGGTAAGCGTCTATGGAATGAATGAAAAAGTAGGGAATGTTAGTTTCTACGATCCCAATCAGGATCAAACTTTCACCAAGCCCTATAGTGATGAAACGGCAAAACTGATTGACGAAGAGGTTCGTAAACTCATCGACATGGCGTATGTACGAACCAAAAATCTGCTCACCGATAAAAAAGAAGAAGTAGAGAAACTGGCGAAAAAATTGCTTGAAAAGGAAGTGCTCTTTCAAAGCGATGTGGAAGTGCTGATCGGTAAACGTCCGTTTGAACACAAAAAATTGTTGGATGAGGACAACATTGCTGTTTCTCACACCATTCACCCTTCAACAGAAACGGAGCAGGATGAATTAACCGCTCCAACCGTTTAATTGTATGAACGTTTCTCCTTCAAAAGAAAACATATTAAAGCGTATACGTCAGGCACTGAGTCATCCGGTGCCTGTTCCCTTTCCCGGAAGTGAGGGAAACAACAGTGTCTTTCAGCCGCCGGCAGATGATCTGGCTGTGCAGTTTGCACAAGAATTTACACGTTTGAACGGAAAGTTTTTGTTTTGTGCAGACCTTCAGGAAGCGGCGGTTCAATTACAGCAATTGTTTCAGGTCCGACAATGGTCCAAAGTAGTATGTAAAGAACGATCACTGGCAGATGCGTTTCAAAGCAGTGTTCAGGGCGGGGCCTTTTATACGCAATTGAACGACTGCGATGTGTCTGTTACCGGTTGTGAAGCCTTAGTGAGCCGAACCGGCTCCGTCGTATTGAGCGCTGCACCCGCAAGTGGCCGAACAACCAGCGTGTATGCTCCGGTGCATATTTGCATCGCGCACTCATCTCAGCTGGTCTATGATATTAAGGATGCATTATCTCTGATCAAAGATCGTTATGCAGATCGCCTTCCTTCTCTCATTTCCTTTGCTACAGGACCCAGCCGGACTGCAGATATCGAAAAAACGCTGGTCGTAGGTGTGCATGGGCCTAAAGAAGTCTTTGTGATACTGGTTGAAGAACCCTTTTCATAAGGTACAATTCTTATTGGCGTAACCGAATCTTACTTTTTTGATTGTATCTTTAAAGCATGGACGCACCTGTTTTTCATTTATTTGTTTACGGCTCACTGAGGCAGGGTTTTCAAAATCCGGTGTTTGATTACATCAAAAAACATTTCACGTTTGTGGCAGATGGTAAGGTGAAAGGTTTGTTGTACGACATGGGTGAATATCCTGCGGCCGTTCCTTCAACTGTAAATGGTCATATCATCGGCGAATTGTACGAGGCAAAAAGTGAAGATGATTTTTACTGGGCGATCAGTCAGCTGGATGATTACGAAGGACTCCATCCCGAAGAAGGGGAAGCCTCTTTATACTATCGTGATAAGGCCCTCATATTCCACAATGGCGGCTCCACTACAGCCTGGTTGTATTGGTATTCCGGCGCAGTACAGGGGAAACCGGTCATTGAAAGTGGTGATGTTCTGGAATATTTTCATTTGAAAAACAGACGCTGATCTTAAAAACGACCGGTACATTTGTATTTTGCGTTTAATCTGTTGAAACATGCAACTGCCTCCGGGTAAAAACATATATTTTCTATCTGATTTCCATCTTGGCGCACCCGATGAACAGGAAAGTTTGATTCGCGAAAAAAAGATCGTGCGTTTTCTTGATTCTGTTAAAGAAAAGGCTGCCGAGATCTTCATAGTAGGCGATCTGTTTGATTTTTGGTACGAATACCGCAAAGTTGTTCCCCGTGGTTATGTACGAATTCTGGGCAAACTGGCCGAGCTTACCGATGCGGGCATCCCGGTTCATTTTTTTGTAGGCAACCATGACATGTGGATGAACGATTATTTTCAGCGGGAGCTCAATATTCCTGTTTACTTCGAACCTAAGGCATTTACTTATAATCAACGAAAATTTTTAATTGGTCATGGTGATGGTCTGGGCCCCGGTGATCATGGGTATAAATTCCTGAAAAAAGTATTTCGCAATCCGGTATGTCAGTGGTTATTTGGAGTGCTTCCTCCGGTAATCGGAATGGGTGTAGCCAATTTCTCGAGTAGCAAAAGCAGGGCAGCAACAGGGGCCGCAGATGATGTATTTTTAGGCGAATCGGGTGAATGGCTGATCCATTATTGCAAGGAGGTTTTACAACAACATCCGTACGATTATTTTGTTTTTGGCCATCGGCACTTACCCATTGACTTTCGGTTGAATGATCGCAGCCGCTACGTGAATCTGGGTGATTGGATCAAGCACTTCAGCTATGCAGTGTTTGACGGGAATGAACTCCAACTCAAGCAATACACAGAATGAAAACACTGGGGACCATATGCCTTCTATTCTTGATCTGTGTTACGAAAGCGCAAGACTCGCTTCGTTTCAAACAAGTGTACGCTCCCCCCGGAGTATTTGAAGATTTTACGGTTGACAATCTTGGTAATTTTTACCTCCTGACAAAAGATAATCAATTAAAGAAATTCAATGCAAAGGGAGATTCTATGGGGGTCTTTAACGATGTGCGTCGTTATGGCAAACTCTTTCTGATGGATGCAAGTAATCCGCTCAAAGTGTTGTTGTACTATCGCAACTATGCTACCGTTGTAGTATTAGATCGTTTTTTGAATGTAGTGAATACGATCGACCTCAGAAAGAAAGATGTTTTTCGAGCAAAAGCGATCGCCCGCAGTTACGATAACAATATTTGGGTTTTTGATGAGCAAAATGCCAAACTGAAGAAAATTGGTGATGACGGTTCTGTATTGATGGAAACTACAGATCTACGTATGGTCTTTGATGCAGCCCCGGTTCCCGAACGGATTTTTGATCAGGATGGCTATGTCTATCTGTGCGATCCCGAAAAAGGGATTTATGTTTTTGATATTTACGGGGCCTTTAAAAATAAAATCATCTATCCGGATTTAAGGGATCTCAACGTATGGGGTAAAACCTTGATTGGTATCCGTCAGCAATGGCTTGTTTCCTCTGCAATGGGCTTGTTTACGGAGAGCCAATTGCGTTTGCCCGCACTTGTTGCCGAACGCAAAAAAGCATTGGTAACACCGGGTCATCTTTATGTCTTATTGGAATCCGGGATTGTGCATTACACCTTTTAACAGAATAAAACACGGACTACTTCTTGAATTTATGCCTTCATTTTTCGATCAGGTAATTTTTGACAACCCCATCCGCAGTTATCTCTGGATCCTGGGTGTTACACTGTTGTATTGGTTATTAAAACGTGTCATTTCAAGAGGGATCGGCACGCTTTTGTTCCGTCTGTTCCCCAAAGTCCGGTCACTTGCCGGCAAGGATGAGTTTTTGACACTTGTGTTGAAACCGCTACAATGGTTTTTATTGACGGTTGTTGTGGTGTTAATGCTGGACCGGCTAAGCTTTCCTTCACAGCTCAATTTTTCTCTGTATAAGATTTCTTTTCACGACTTGCTTGATGCAACGGCCCGGGGATTGTTGTTGTTGTTTTTTATACGTTTGCTTCGCCGATGCATTGACTTTGTTGCAGTGATTCTGGAAGTCAAGGCGCGCCAAACACCGGATCACTCCGACGATCAGTTGATTGTTTTTTTTCGGGACTTTTTCAAAGTCATTGTTTTGTTGCTGGGTTTGCTTATGGCTGCAAAGTATGTATTGCAACTCGATGTTTCCAATCTTATAACCGGACTGAGTATTGTAACAGCGGCCATTGCTCTCGCTACCAAGGAAAGTCTGGAGAATTTGATCGCATCTTTTATCCTGTTCTTCGATAAGCCGTTTACGTTAGGTGATGTGGTGAAGGTGGAAGGCTATACCGGTTCGGTAGAAAAGATCGGACTTCGCAGCACACGTATCAGAACAGATCAGAAAACGATGGTAACGGTTCCGAATAAAAAAATGGTCGATAGTATTCTCGATAACCTGTCTCAACGTTCTGCCCGCAAGGCGGAAATCAGGATGGAACTTCGTTTGACCAATACGCCCCAACAATTACGCGATTTTGTTGAAAAGGCGCAAGGAATCCTGTTACAGCACCGGGAACTGCAGGATCCCAAAGTACTGTTGCAGGATCTGGGGCCTCAGTCCATCATTGTGCTGGCAGAATATCATACCGACATCATCGAATTGTCACTGTTTAATGAGCTGAAACAAACGGTTCAGTTGGAATTGTTGTCTTTGTTGCATGAACTGAAAATAGAACCTGAGCAGCCTAACACTGCATCATAATTTCTTACGGGTTGTCAGTTGCGCAGGGTAAAATATTGTTTCAGGATCAGCGCAAGATCATGGTCGTACCGCCCGGATTTGCCGTATTCAACAACCCTCCCGATTTCTTTACCGCCTTTTAAAACAATGAATGTAGGGATCCGGTCGATCAGGAATCCGGCACTCAACCGACCAATGGTTTGTTTGTTGCGATCAACGCCCAGAATGGTGATGTTGGAATGAGCAAAGCCGGCGCTGTCAAGCAGTTGAAAAAATTGCGGAATCAATACCTGTGAATCTTCACACCAGGTACCCATAAATAACAGGAAATGGATGCTGTCCTTATGCTCATTCAGATAGCTCACACAATCCTTATCGGGACGGTATCCCTTCTGTTGTTTGTGCATCCAGGTGAATGTTTTCTCTTGTTCCAACTGTTCCCGACTCAAGATACCTTTAAACAAGGTCGTTCCTGTTTGAGGATCTGTCATGCGTTCAAATGTAGTTTGAGTATGGCCGGCAAGATGAAATAACAAAAAGAGAGGTAAAAGCATCAGGCATTTATGATTCATAAATCTGCTTTTACGGTATGCAAAAAAGATTGCAATTGTTGTAGTCTTTTGATCAGGTCGTATCGGGTTGCTGCTTCGTCTTTGTATTTTTTCAAATAATCTTTAGCCCCTTCTATTGTGTATTTGCGTTGCCGAAGCAAAAAATAAATCAATTGTAATTGTTTGATGGTTTCGGCATTGTAAAACCGATCACCTTTTTTGTTTTTTCGGGGTTTGATCATTGAAAATTCAGTTTCCCAGTAACGAAGGGAAGAAGCATTGATTTTAAAAAGGGCACATACTTCTCCAATGCTGTAGTACAATTTTTGATTCAGTTCCGCATCATCGGGCAGTTCGATCATTTTACTGTCACTGATCATTTCCTTCAAACTTTTGCGGCCGCGTTTTGATTTTGGCTTCGAGGGTAAGGTGCTTTTGGGGCCGGGAAGGATTGCAACCTCAACCGGCTTGGGTTCCGGCTTTTTAGGCGGTTCCTCAAAATCGAATGCTATTTGTGTGAATTTTGTCAAGCGTTCCTTTTCTTAAGCAAAAATAAGCAATGCATTCAAGCGCATTGTACTGTAAATTAAGGAAAGACCTTCAATTGTGCATCAGTCGAAACTCTGGTTTCCGGTCACAGCCATTTTCAGCATACGGTCAAACTGCTCGGGTGTAAGGTCGTTGTAGAAGAAATAGATCGGATCTACGGGTCTGCCATTTTTATGTACTTCGTAATGCAGGTGGGGGCCTGTGCTCTTTCCGGTATTTCCAACCCAGCCCAGGACCTCGCCCCGTTTTACGCGCTGGCCTGCACGTACTTTTGTGCGTACCATATGTCCGTAGAGTGTTTCGTAACTGAAGCCGTGGTTGACAATAACATGATTGCCATAACCATTACCCACATTCCCCGAGAGGCGAACTGTTCCGTCAGCTGTTGCATAGATCGGGGTTCCCTGTGGAGCTGCAAAGTCCAGTCCGGCATGCATTTTAACTGTTTTGTAGACCGGATCGATACGGTAACCAAAACCCGAGGCCAACCTTGATAATTCTTTATTGCTTACAGGCTGAATAGCCGGGGTGGCGGCTAAAAGGTCTTCTTTTTTCCGAACCATTTCCTCGATTGCATTGAAAGATTGAGTTTGAGCCAACACTCGGCTTTTGAGTTCGGTGATCTTATTTTGAATAGAGCGGTTGATTTCATTGTCGGTTAAACCGGCCAGAATCTGTTCTTCTTTTTGTTTTTCAATGGTTTTAGCACGAATGCTATCAGGAAGGGGATTGGCTTCGAAAATGGAGCGGTAAACATCATTGTCGCGTTTTTCGATCTCATGCAACTGGTCGTTGATTCGGTTGATTTCTTTTTGAATGGATGTAAAATCTTCACTCAGCAACTCATTTTCCCTTCTGAGTTTTTTTTCGTTGGCCGAAGGAAAATAATGATAGGCCAGTTGCGTAAACAAAAAGCCGGCGACCAAAACAGAAGCTACAAAACCAAAAACGCGTAAAAGTTTAACACGGAGGGGTGTTACCAGTTTTTCGTACCGGAGCGTATGGGTGTTGTAAAAATATTTGATTTTCTTCATGCCGGTCAGAAATCAGAGTCTGTTATGCACTTCTTTGTGCTTAAATTTGCTGCCCGCCTTCGGAGCGTTGGCAAAGATAGGCGTAGACCCACAAAATTCAACCAAAAGCACAAACTGTATGATGAGTTCAGCCGAGATCCGTCAGAAATTTTTAGACTTTTTTGAATCCAAGAAACATGAGATTGTTCCTTCGGCACCCATCGTGGTGAAAAACGATCCCACATTGTTATTCACAAATGCAGGGATGAATCAGTTCAAGGATTTCTTTCTTGGAAACCGGCAGGCTCCCTGGAAACGGGTTGCCGATACACAAAAATGTTTACGTGTAAGCGGAAAGCACAACGACCTGGAAGAAGTAGGCGTGGACACCTATCATCATACCATGTTTGAGATGCTTGGAAACTGGAGTTTTGGTGATTATTTTAAAGACGAAGCCATCGCTTGGAGCTGGGAACTGCTAACGGAAATTTATAGCTTGCCACAAGATCGGTTGTATGCAACGGTTTTTGAAGGTGATCCGAAAGAAGGGCTTCCGCCGTCCTCAATCGCGTTGGCCAAATGGAAACAATTGTTGCCGGTGGATCACATCGTTATGGGCAACAAAAAAGATAACTTCTGGGAGATGGGAGATACCGGTCCTTGCGGCCCCTGCAGCGAAATTCATGTAGACCTCAGGCCGGATAACGAACGTCAACAAACGCCCGGCCATTTACTGGTCAACAAAGACCATCCTCAGGTCATTGAAATCTGGAACAATGTGTTCATTCAATACAACCGGAAAAAAGATGGAACACTGGAACCCCTTCCGGCGCGCCATGTTGATACTGGTATGGGATTGGAACGTTTGGTGCGCGTGATTCAGAACAAAACATCCAATTACGATACCGATTTATTTACCGGAACGATCAAAGCAACGGAAACTATTACTGGAAAAACTTATACAGGCGACGACACGAAGCAAGCGGTTGCCTTCCGGGTATTGGCCGATCACATCAGAGCCATCTGTTTCACGATTGCTGATGGGCAGTTGCCTTCTAACACAGGAGCAGGTTATGTGATTCGCCGGATTTTAAGAAGGGCGGTTCGCTACTATTATTCCTACCTCGATTATAAACAGCCCCTGCTGGTACAATTGGTGCCTTTGTTGGCACAGCAATTTGCAGGTGTTTTCACGGAGTTGCATCAACAGGAGTCGTTCGTTTCGAAAGTGATCAAAGAAGAAGAAGAGGCTTTTTTGCGCACACTTGAAAAGGGATTGAAACGTATTGCCGATATCCTGCAGGCAAGTCAGCAAAGCGCAGTGATTTCGGGTAAAGAAGCATTTGAATTGTACGATACATATGGGTTTCCAATTGATTTGACCCGTTTGATTGCAAGTGAGCATCAATTGTCTGTTGATGAAGCTGCTTTTGAAGCCGAAATGCAGCAACAAAAAAACAGAAGTCGGGCTGCAACGGCCATTGATGCCGGCGACTGGATGCCCGTTCACGAAGGTTCGGGCTCGTTCACAGGATATGATACACTCGAAACCACAACAAAGGTTCTGAAATATCGGTCTGTTAAAGCAAAGGGTCAGGAATCTTATCAAATTGTATTGGAGCAAACTCCTTTTTATGCTGAAAGCGGCGGTCAGGTGGGAGATAAAGGCGCATTGCTTTTTGGTAATGAACGCATTGCGGTTACCGATACCAAAAAGGAAAACGATCTCATTGTTCATTACACAGCGTCTTTACCTGCCGATCTTTCTGAAACGGTTGTTGCGAAGGTGGATCCGGTATTGCGTACTAACACTACGTTACATCATTCTGCTACACATCTTATGCATGCTGCTTTGCGCAAGGTATTGGGGACGCATGTGGCTCAAAAAGGGTCACTAGTAAACGACCAGTATCTTAGGTTTGATTTTTCGCATTTCGCTAAAGTAACGGATGAAGAATTGGCTCAAGTTGAAGCAATGGTTAATGCCAGGATCCGTGAAAATATTCCTGTAATGATCCAAGCCATGCCCAAGGATGAAGCGGTGGCAATGGGTGCGATGGCACTCTTTGGTGAAAAGTATTCCGATGAGGTGAGGGTTGTAATTATGGACCCTTTTTATTCGATCGAACTTTGCGGCGGAACCCATGTGGGCGCAACCGGCGATATTGGATATTTTAAAATTATTTCCGAAAGCGCCGTTGCTGCAGGTGTACGCCGGATTGAAGCGGTTACCGGTGTTGCTGCAGAACAGTATCTGCAAGCACAACTATCGGATCTTACGACAGTGCGTTCGCTGTTGAAGAATCCCAAAGAGCTGACAAAAGCCATTGAGCAACTTCAGGCGGAGAATGCCGATTTAAAACGCAAGGCCGAGCATCTGGAAAATCGTTTGTTGGTAGGTGTAAGAAATGAAATTTTACAGCAGGATGAAATCATCAATGGTGTAACTTTTATCGGTACAATCGTAGAAGTTGGCAGTGCCGATGCTTTGAAGAAAATTTGTCTGGACCTGAAGAATAAGCTCAATGATTATGTTGTGGTCCTTTGTGCCAATATTGGAGGTAAACCTTCTGTGACAGTTGGGATTTCAGAAACTGTTGTTGCGGCCCGTCAGCTTGACGCAGGAGCAATCATCAAACAACAAGTAGCGCCGCTGATCAAAGGTGGGGGAGGAGGTCAAAAAACGCTGGCGACTGCCGGAGGTCAGGATGCGGGCAACCTTGAGCAAGTTATTGCTGCTGTCAAAGCGTTACTGCCGCAATGACGAGGTTATGCATCAACAGGCCCGGGTTTACTTGCAGGTCTTCTCTAATGGAAGGGGATGGGGCAGGGACTGATAATGCTTACTTGTTTGAAAATCAATAATTTTGTCATCTTTCTTGAACATGAGTGATTATTCAGATAAATACGAGGCCGTCATAGGGCTGGAGGTCCATGCACAATTGCTGACCCAAAGCAAATTGTTCAGCTCCGATGACGCTTCTTTTGGTGCTCAGGCAAACAAGCACATCAGTCCAATTACTTTGGCACATCCCGGCACTTTGCCCAAGCTCAATGGCGCAGCAATCGAATTGGCTGTTCGCATGGGCTTGGCCTGTGACTGTGAAATTGAAACAACGAATTATTTTGCTCGCAAACATTATTTCTATCCCGATCTGCCAAAAGGATACCAGCTTTCACAACACACAACGCCTATTTGCAAGGGCGGTTTTGTAATCATTCATACCGAGGCTGGTACACGAGCAATCGAATTGAACCGCATTCATATGGAAGAAGATGCCGGTAAAAGTTTGCATGATGTATACGATGACTATTCCGGGGTGGATTACAACCGTGCCGGGGTGCCCCTGATTGAAATTGTAACGGAACCGGTTTTGCGCAATGGTGATGAAGCGGCGGCCTACCTGACTGAATTACGTAAACGGGTTCGTGTTTTAGGAGTGTGCGACGGCAATATGGAAGAAGGCAGTATGCGTTGTGATGCCAATATTTCAATCCGACTGAAAGGCGATCAACAGCTTGGCACGAAAGTGGAGGTGAAGAACCTGAATTCGATTCGCTTTCTCAAGAAAGCTATTGATTATGAGGTGATGCGTTTAATACAACTCAAGGAAGCAGGTCAACCTATTTTGCAGGAAACCCGCAGTTTCAATGCACAGGACGAGACCACTTTTGCCATCCGTACCAAGGAAGATGCCAATGATTACCGGTATTTGACCGACCCGGATCTCCCTCCATTTGTTTTAACACAGGAATACATCGAACATATCCGAAAATCATTGCCGGAATTGCCGGAGCAATTAAAACAACGGCTGATACAGCAATATGCTTTGACAGAATACGATGCACTGCATTTGAGTGATGAACATGGGTTTGCCCGTTTTTTTGAGACGGTAGCCCAACACACATCTTCTTACAAAACCATAGCCAATTGGATGCTGGGTCCTGTAAAAGCAACCTTGCATGCACAACAGCTCGAAATAGAGGACTTTGCGCTTCGCCCCGATCAACTTGCCGGAATCATTCGGATGGTGGATGAGGGTAAAATCAGCCATACAATGGCCACTCAACAGCTCTTTCCCGCTCTTCTGAAACAGGCCGACAAGACCGCTACGGAACTGGCCCAGGAGCTCAATCTGTTTCAGGAACGTAACGAAGATGCGTTGCTCTTGTTGATAGAAGAGGTCTTGGCTGCCATGCCACAAAAAGTTCAGGAATACAAAAAGGGTAAGAAGGGATTGATTGGTTTATTTGTTGGCGAAGTGATGAAGAAAAGTAAGGGGAAAGCCGATCCTAAATTATTGAATCAATTAATGGCCGATTGTTTGTCGAAATAAATTTCAGTTTATGAAAATGATGAATTGGTTGAATGCATTTTTTGTACTTGTCATGCTTACCGCTTGTAAGCAAAAGGGTGCGCAGCAATTTGTAATCAAGGGGCAGTTAAAAAGTGCACCTGCTACGTTGATTTATCTGGAGCAAATCTCTTACGACAATATGCCGCCACAGGTTATTGACAGTTGTACGATCGTGAACGGTTCGTTTCAGTTAAAGGGCAATGCAACAGAAGAATCGCTGTTACAGTTGCGGTTCCCCAATTTGGAAAACGGCCCGTTGTTGTTTGTGATCAATGACGAAGAAACAATTCAATTTTCAGGTGATTGGAATGATATGCGAAAGCTTCGGTTTACCAAGTCGGCGGCTTCGGAGCGTTTGCGATCATTTGTAGATTCGTTGGCTGCTACACAACAAAAGGTTGTGTTGTTGAATCAGGAACTGGAACAGGCAACCGGTATGAGCGATAGTGTTAAGAACATCAAGCAGCAAAATCTGAATCAACTGGTGGAGTCGTTTCGTTCTTATGTAAAACAGACGGCCCTGCAGGATCAAAGTCCGATGGTTAGTATGTTTGCGACAACCTTAAATACCGGGAAAGATGTAAGTGAAAATGAAGCTTTGTTCAATCAATTGATCAAGCGTTTTCCAAAACATGCAGGCATTCAGGTTGTTGTAAATCAGTTCCGTGAGAGTCTCGCTACGGCTAAAAAGCAAAAGCAGGATGCGGATGCCGGTAAACCCGGAGTCGGAGCTGTTGCCCCCGACATTACCATGCCCGATGTAAAGGGAGTTCCCTTTTCTCTCAGTAAGCTGAAAGGGAAATATGTACTGATTGATTTTTGGGCCAGTTGGTGTGGCCCTTGTCGTGCCGAGAATCCCAATGTTGTGAGCGCCTATACTAAGTTCAAGAATAAAAACTTCACCGTTCTTGGTGTTTCACTGGACAAGTCAAAAGAGGCATGGCTGGAGGCTATAAAAAATGACGGGCTCACCTGGTATCACATCAGTGATTTAAAATTCTGGGAAAGCGGGGCTGTAAGTCTCTACGGGTTCAGTGGCATTCCCTATAATGTGCTGATTGATCCACAAGGAAAAATTCTTGCAACAGACCTGAGAGGCGCTGCGCTGGAACAAAAACTTATGGAACTGTTACCCTGATTCCTGTTTCAAAGAAACCCTGTAGATTGACTTCTTCGTTTATTGTTGTTGCGCCAGTTTTTCGGCATTTTCCGCGAATTGGAGCGCATCAATGATTTCTGCTATTTCTCCGTTCAAAACGGCATCCAGATTGTAAAGTGTCAACCCAATACGGTGGTCGGTCATTCTCCCTTGGGGATAATTGTAGGTTCGAATTTTCGCCGAACGGTCGCCGGTACTTACAAGGCTTTTACGTTGACGTGCAATTTCTTCTTCCTGTTTACGTACCTGTTCTTCGTACAGGCGTGTGCGCATCATTTGCATGGCTTTTTCCCGGTTGGCAAGTTGCGTACGTTCGGTTTGACAAATGACCACAGTGCCCGTAGGTATGTGGGTTAGCATAACCTTTGTTTCAACCTTGTTTACATTCTGCCCTCCTGCACCACCGCTTCGGGCAGTTTCCATTTTAACATCGCTTTCCCGCAGTTCAAAATCAATCTCTTCTGCTTCCGGCATAACGGCAACCGTTGCGGCACTGGTATGTACACGCCCACTCGTTTCTGTTGCGGGTACCCGTTGCACACGGTGTACGCCACTTTCGAATTTTAAAGTACCATAAACATCATCGCCCGTAACTTCAAGTTGTACTTCTTTATAACCGCCTACCGTGCCTTCACTTTCACTGAGAATGCTGGTTTTCCAGCCTTTCTTTTCGCAGTATTTGAGGTACATCCGTAAAAGGTCGCCGGCAAACAAACTCGCTTCATCACCACCGGTGCCGGCGCGAATTTCTAAAATGGCATTTTTATCGTCCTGTGGATCTTTCGGTATCAGCAACTGCCGGATGTGCTTTTCCTCCCGATCTTTCTTTTCTTCCAGAAGCGGAAGTTCTTCTTTGGCCAGATCCCGCAATTCGGCATCATCGCCATTCAAAGCCTCCCGGTAGGTTTCCAGATCCGACAGCGTTTGTAAATATTCTTTCTGTGCCCGGACAATCTTTTCCAGACTTCTGTATTCTTTGCTCAGTTGTGAAAACTTTTGGTTGTTGCTAACGATCTCCGGATTGGTTAGCGCAACCCCAATTTCTTCAAATCTTGCTTGTATGGCTTCTAATTTATCGAGCATGCATTCCTCCGCGTAACCGACGAAGCGGTATTTGTTTAGTACTTTTGAGCGGCAAAGTTAAAAGAAATCAAAGCATGGCATACAGAAAGTTCCGCGCCAACAGGCTGTTCGATGGTTATCAGTTTCAAGATCCGGACCGTGTGTTGATTACAGATGAAAAAGGTGTGATTCACGACCTTGTACAGATTGAAGATGCAGGTGATGATGTGGTGTTTTACGAGGGTGTTTTATCGCCCGGATTCATCAATTGTCATTGCCATCTGGAATTGAGTCATCTCAAAAATGTAATTCCACCGCATACCGGACTGATTGAATTTCTTTGTTCCGTTGTAACGAAGCGTGGTTTTGATCCTGAAATTATTCAGGCCGAGATTGCGCTTGCAGACGCCGAAATGTACGCTAACGGAATTGTAGCGGTGGGTGACATTGGCAATACGGCCGATACGGCAACCGTTAAAAGCAAAAGCGGCATCCGTTGGCAAAATTTTGTAGAGGTGTTGAGCTTTACCGATGCGAAAGCGGCAGAGAACTTTGACCATTACCGTTCAGTAGCACAGCAAATGCAGCAAGCGTTAAGTACTGCATCACTCGAGCACAGAACTTCGCTGGTCCCTCACGCACCCTATACCATATCGCCCGAAACATTCCGGATGATCAATGAGGCAACAGCCGGACAGGTTATTTCCATCCACAATCAGGAGCATCCCGCCGAAGACGAGTTGTATCGAACAGGTGGCGGAGCCTATCTGAAACTCTTCAGTATTTTTGATTTACACTCCTCTCCATTTCCTGTTACCGGCATGAGCAGCATCCGTTCTGTATTGCCTTATTTCAACAACGGACAAACGATCTTTTTAGTGCACAATACCTTCATGCCGGAAGAGGATATAATATGGGCCAATGCCTATGCACGTGAGAATGGATTAAAGCTGATCTATTGTTTGTGCATCAACGCCAATTTGTACATCGAAAATCAAACACCTCCGGTTGAGTTGTTCCTCAAACACAACTGCACTGTTGTTTTGGGTACCGACAGTTACAGCAGCAACTGGCAACTCAGCATTGCCAAAGAAATGGCATCGTTGAAATTACACAAAGGCTTAAAGGATGAGCAGGTACTTCGTTTTGCAACTATGAATGGAGCAAAAGCACTAAAATGGGATGATGTATTGGGTAGTTTTGAAAAAGGGAAACAACCCGGGGTGGTCTTGTTAAGCAATGATTTTAACCTATCGAGCCGTTTGTTGTAATCATTCCAGCAATTGTTGTAGAACCGATAGCGATTTCATGGTCCCAAAATCGGGCAGGTGAAGGGCATAGTATTTCTCAAGTGCATCCAGCAGTACACGGCGCTGATAATGATTCATGGATATTTCGCCAAGCTCATTGGGTTGCATTACACGCAGCAATTCATTAAGTTGACGGGCCGCAAGGTCTTCAAGATAATACGCATGTTGGGGATGTGTGGCGCAAAAACAGCCTTCCTGTAAATCCATAATTGGCAATTGTCCGCCGGGGTCATTACTCATCTGAAATCCAAAAAATGTTGGGAGTTGCAACGCGAAGAACAGTGGAAAATTCGCCGTAATGGCATCATTCGCAGAATCCAGTTGTAAGAGTGCGTCTTCCGCAAAGTGAAAAAGTTCGGGATTGTGTTCGGGTTGTTTGATGCATTTCTGCAAAAGCTCAATCATATACAGTAACACACTGTTTTTTACAACATCACTGTGCGTGTTGTGATACAAGGCGCTCCATTTGTATTCTTTGATCCGATGCAGGTGTTTGAATTCGTTATGATAAACGACAAGCTCCAATAAAGATCCCGGTTGGAAAAAATGTGCTTTCCCTTGTGTTTTAGGACCCGATACACGTACGCCCTGTACCAAATACGATTGCAGTCCGAATAATTCCGTGAATGCCGAAACAATCAAACTTGTTTCTCCGTATTTCACATTTCGAAGAACAATGGCTTTGGTTTTATGAAGGGGACTGCTCAAACGATACTTTATTTAATGAAGACAATACGACTGCTGATTTTTTCTACACCGGTCTCGTCTGTAGCCAGCACCAAGTACACGCCGCTGGATACCCGATTGCCTTTGTAATCTCTACCGTTCCAAACGGCCTGTCCGCCCAGTGCTTTTGTTTGGTAAACCAAACGCCCATTCAATTCCGTAATTTTTACGATAGAGTTGCTAACAAGACCACGAATCGCGATTGTGCCATTGTAACCGGAAGGTACCGGGTTAGGAAAGACAAGCAGTTTCTCTTTCGTTGATTTTCCCTCGGTTGCAGTGCTTCGGTAGCTGCAAATTCCGTTAAACGTTGAAAAATAAACCTCGCCGGTTGTTGGGTCAATAGCGATCCGAATGATTTCATTGCTTATGAGCGGACTGTTTTCGGCGGTAAATCGTTCCAATACTTTTTCTCCATCGGCACTAATCAACCAAACGCCATTGCGTGTGCCGATCCATTTCCGGTTGGCGCCGTCCACCGCAATCGCTTTCACATCTTCATTTTCAAAGAGGAAGCCTGCGAAATTATCTTGTTGTACAATCGGTTGAAATGCTTCACATCCCGCAGGAGTGAATACTTCACCGGGGCATTGTATGAGCGCAATTCCTTTATCTGTCCCCAGCCAAATGTACCCGTCTTTGTCTTTGGCCATCGTATTGACAAAATTGCCGGGCAGATTCCCATTCCCTTTTCCCTTTCTGTACCATTTCCATTGGTCTTCAAAAACATTCTCGATCGATTGTCCGTGGTTAAAACAAAACAGGCCGCCACCCTGCGGGGATTGAATCCATTTTTGGTTGTAATCATCAATCAGGATGCTTCCCACATTGTAATAGGAATTCAGGAAGGGAACACGAAAAGATTGCCAGGTGTTATCGGCTTTTTTAACGTGGAATGGAACAGGGGCTCCAAAATTGCTGACCCATAAATTGTTGTCGGAATCGAACGCTAATCCGCTGACCCGATAATTGTTGGGGTCGCCTTCCGTTTCATTGATTGCAGAGCCTTGCTTGTAAATGGTATATTGTGTTGGTGATTGAAATTCCACAAGGCCTCCGCCGTATGATCCTGCATAAACACGTTCAGTTACCGGGTCAACGGCAATGGTTATGATATCCAGTATCGTATCCATCCAGGGTGTTTTAGGATTGGAACGACTGTATTCGTTCCAGGTATCGTTTTTGAAGGTGAAAAATCCGGTTCCGTTGTATTGATAGTTCCACGAATCATTCACACTTCCTCCTGCAACGTAGAGTGTGTTTTTGTAAACGACCAGATCGCCGTCCAGTCGTCCTCGGGGTGCGTCGGGTGTGATTCGGGTAAAGCTGTTTCCGGTGATGAGGACCAGTCCCTTTTCGTCATCAGCCAGATAAATAGTATTGCCACTTTTTACGGCCATTTGAGGGTATTGCATTTCATTGTTGTTCTCAACGGTTTGCAGAATGGTTCCATCAGGAGCTAACACATGGATGCGTCGCTCTTCCCATCCGTTTTTTTGTTCGCAAATCAAGATCGTTCCATCACTTTCTGTAATGCTAACCCAGTCTTTTCCATCTTCAAAAAGAGCTTTCCATCCCTCTGTTTCCAAACTGTAAAGGCGGTTGTAATACACCGCATACAATTTATTTGCAATTAAAAAGACGTTCCGGATGGGGCCTGCAGGAAGACCGTTTTCATTGCTCATAGAAACCCAGTTCCGGAAGTCGTTTAAATTGTTGCCCACTCTTGCCGCTTTTTTCAGTCCTTCATCGGTAGCGGCATAAAAGAAGTTGTTATCGGCAACAACAGCATGCACATTTACATTCGTGCCGTTGTTTCCTAAATAATACGTAGTGCTGATTTCATATTTTACAAGATCTACGACGATGATACCCAGGCCTGTTGACAAGTACGCCTTATTCCCCAGAAAATAAATGTTGTTGATGGTTTTATTGCCCTGTACATTGCTTTTCAGGATATAAGGAATGTTGATGATGTCATTTCTGTACAACAGATCGAGATTGCTGTTATTATAGGCGATTAAAAGTTGCTTGTTGTCGTTGTTGTATCGGATGGTTTTAATGCCCACATCACTGAGGCCATTGATTTTTGACCAACGTTCGATGGTGCCGTCTTCACGATCAACGGAAAAAATACCTTGCCTAGAGCCGACAAATATTTTTTCGTCTGACAAACTAATGGAACGAGCCTGTTTGTAATCAAGGTGCTCCCTCCATCGGCCGATCGGTTGTAATTGACCATACAAGTTTGTGGCAAACAGCAAAATGAGCGTTATGAGTTTGTATTGCATGTAAGTATGCTTAATTGTTTTGGATGCCAAATTATTCTTTCGTTTTTATACCTGTGATACCTCTATTGGTTTTGTTGTGAAACCGTGCCTGGGATCCATCCCTTTATCGAACAGTACAAACGCAGATTTCACAAAGGGAATGCCTTCATGCGGTTGCCGGATTCGATTGTAAATTTCAGCATAATTCGTTCAAGTTGCAGTTTCTTTTTTCATGTGTTTTGAGTGTATGTCCGGACCTGGATTTGCAACTCACTTTGTTTTTTAAAGGCATTCCAATCAAATAACGTTTCTTTGTGACGTTTTCTTATTGTTTGATATAATCAGGATCCATATGTGGTTTCAATTGGGTAAATGGGTTTTGCGGTTTCGCTTTCCATTATTGTTGGCGGTTCTTTTTACAACCGCTTTGATGACCTGGGTTGCATCGAAAGTGCAATTGAGTTATGAGTTTGCCAGAGCAATACCGGTCAACAATCCTAAATACGTCGAATACCAGGAGTTTAAGAAGCAATTTGGTGAAGACGGCAATCTGATGGTCATTGGATTTCAGTCGGAACGACTCTTTGAGCTGGAACAGTTTCAAAATTTTGTCCTATTGCAGGATTCCATCAAGAAGGTGCCCGGGGTAGAGGATGTGCTCAGTGTAAGCGCAGCCGTTAATCTGATCAAAGACACGCTCACAGAAAAACTAAAAGCCGTTCCGGTATTTCCCACTGCAATTCCATCACAAGAGGCATTAAATCAGTATCGAGCTGTTTTCGAACAACTGCCTTTTTACAAAGGATTGCTGTACAATCCACAATCAAAGGTGTACATGCTTGGCGTACGGATCAATAAGGAGGTCCTGAATTCCAAAAAACGTACGGCAACCGTAGAGCGTGTGGTTCAATACTGTAAAGCATTTGGTGAACGTCGGGGTCTTGAAATGCATTATAGCGGACTTCCTTTGGTGCGCACGGTTATGAGCACACGCATAGCCGATGAAATGCGTTTGTTTTTGCTGGGATCGGTATTGTTGTCAGCGGTCATTTTGTTTTTGTTTTTCCGTTCGCTCAGCGCCATGTGGCTGAGTATGGCTGTTGTGGTGATGGGTGTAATCTGGAGTCTGGCTACCATTGTTTTGTTTGGGTATAAAATTACACTGCTCAATGCATTGATTCCCCCGCTCATCGTTGTCATTGGGATTCCCAATTGCATTTATTTTCTCAATAAGTTTCATACAGAGTATAAGAAAACGGCTAACAGGGAAATTGCATTGGTGAACATGATGGGGAAAATGGGCGTTGTTACACTTTTTTGCAACATCGCCGCGGCGATCGGTTTTGCTGTGTTTGGATTGACAGAAAGCGCTGTGTTGAAAGAGTTTGGAGTAGTCGCCGGTATCAACATTATGGTACTTTTTGTGCTATCGTTTATTTTCATTCCGGTTGTCTTGAGTTATTTACCTGCTCCCAAAGAGCGGCATGTGCGTTATTTGGAAAATGAACGATTGAATCGTTGGTTGATGCGTATTGAAAACTGGGTCTTTCATCATCCCAAGTACACCTATACCGCAACGGCAATCGTGACTTTGTTTTCCATAGCCGGAATTTTACAATTGAAAAGCGTTGGGTTTATTGTCGATGATTTGCCTAAGAATGATGTGCTTTATACCGATTTGAAGTTTTTTGAAAAACATTTTGCCGGTGTCATGCCGTTGGAAATTGTTGTTGATACGCGCAAGAAACGAGGTGTTTCCCGTAACCTGGACAATTTGAACCGAATCGATTCTTTGGTAACCTATTTGGAAAGCAGGCCCGAAATGGGGCGTGCCCTCGCCTTAACAGAAGGGTTGAAGTTTGCCGGACAGGCTTATTATGACGGCGATAGCACGTATTATAAAATGCCCAACTCCTTTGATTTTGTGTTTTTGAGTTCTTATTTGCGGATGAAAGAAGATGCTTCGGAAAAAAAGAATAGTTTTTCACGATTGGTGCAATCATTTGTTGATTCTACAGGTCAGCGTGCCCGTATCAGTATCAATATGGCCGATGTTGGGAGTGATAGTTTGCCTAAAATTTTGGCAACCGTTCGGGAACGTTCTTCTCAATTGTTTGATACATCCAACTATTCGGTACAGGTTACCGGCACCAGCGTTACATTTTTAGAAGGCAGCTCGTTCATTATCAACGGGTTAAAAGAAAGCATCGTTTGGGCGTTTCTGTTGATTGCGGCCTGCATGTTGTACCTGTTTCGATCCATGCGCATCCTTATTTGTTCGCTTATTCCCAATATCATTCCCTTGTTGTTAACGGCGGGTGTGATGGGTTGGATGGGTGTGCCATTAAAACCCAGTACGGTTCTGGTTTTTAGTGTGGCTTTGGGGATTGCCATTGATGTAACGATTCGGTTTTTAATCAATTACAAGCAGGAATTGCCGCATCACGGACATGAGGTAGAGCCAACCGTTCGTTCAACCATCAAACATACCGGAATCAGCATCATTTATACTTCATTGGTATTGGTGGCCGGCTTTATCATCTTTTGTTTTTCAGGCTTTGGCGGTACCCAGGCATTGGGTTGGCTTACATCGTTGACATTGCTCATGGCGATGATTACCAATCTGATTCTGTTACCGGTGCTCTTGTTAACGACCCGCAGACTATCGAAAGGCGAAAAGTAAACAAAGGCAGATTTTTTCAGTAAAAAAACTCTTGTTTGCAGTTAACAAATACCCAAAACGGGGTATATTCGCTTCGCTTAGGTCACAACAAAAAGTTAATAATGACGTTATTAACTCTGCTCAACCTAACAAACGCCTGTTATTGTTAATAATAAAGTATTCATATTTATCAAAAACCAGTAAAAAATGAGAAAACTCGCATGGATGCTGTCTTTGCTTTTATTTGTTTCCTTACAAATGTTTGCTCAGGACAGAACTGTTACCGGTAAAGTAACGGATGAAAACGGAACGCCTATTGCTAATGCCTCTGTATTGGTGAAAGGAGGAACAAAGGGTACAAAAACCAATTCCGATGGTAGTTTTAAAATTGTTGTTGCATCATCTGCCCGCCAACTGGTTGTTTCCAGTGTGGGATTTGAAACGATTACCGTCATCATCACCGGTGGGGTTCAAACCATTCAGATGAAAGCAAGTGCCGGAGAACTCTCCGGTGTCGTTGTTACAGGTTATTCGAAAGTTAAAAAGTCTGAATACGTTGGTTCTGCGTCGAGAATCGATAAAAAGGCAATTGAAAATATTCCAACCGGTTCTTTCGATCAGGTGTTGCAAGGTCGCGCACCCGGTTTGCGTGTTTCAACAGGATCCGGTGCTCCCGGAGCCAGCGCTTCGATACAAATTCGCGGACCTAAATCGATCAGCGGTGGTTCTGAGCCTCTGTACATCGTGGACGGGGTTCCTGTAGAAGCAGGTGTGTTTCAGGGGTATAACGCGAATGATTTCGAATCAGTTGACGTCCTGAAAGACGCTAACGCCGCTGCGTTGTATGGTAGTCGTGGTGGTGCCGGTGTGATTGTTGTTACGACCAAAAGAGGTAGAAAAGGAAGTACTTCTTTCAGTTACAGACCCCAATATGGTATTACGCAGCCCGGACAACAACAATTTGAAATGATGAACAGTTCGGAATTGTTGCAGTTTCAGGAGAAACTAGGAGCAATGGTAAGCACCGATTTGCCAGGATGGAGGTATTCCCGTTTAAATCCGAGCAATGCCGGTTTGCCTGAAGCAACGCTTACAACGTTTGATGGTATTTTAGATAGTTTACGAAACACGAACACAGACTGGCGTAAAGTATTCATGCGCACCGGAAAGTTTCAAAGTCATGATATCAGTTTGAGCGGAGGGAGTGATAGAACGCGCTTTTTCTCGTCTGTGAACTATTACGCAGAAGACGGGATTGCGCAGCGCTCTGATATGAAGCGTTTAGCGATTCGTTTTAATCTTGATCATTCTACAGACAAATTAACATTCCAGTTTAATAACACCATCGGTTATACAACCCGTAATACAATTGAGCAGGAAAACAATCTGGATGTTTCCAACCCATTTCTGGCGGCCTATCTGGCTTTGCCATACGACCCACAATTTTTAAGTAATGGAAACGTAAACAATGGGTCAGGTAAAATAGGAGGACGTGCTTATTCAAGAATCTTGGATGTGAAACGTTACAACAATCAATTGAAAGGAACTTCTTCAGCAATTGTGAATTATGAGTTCAATAAGAATTTCTATGCGGGAGCGAATCTTGGTCTGGATTTCAGAGAAACGATTGGTACGTTGGTCCTTTTCCCGAATACGTTTACTGCCTCGGTTTCTTCAGAACCAACCAGAAGCGGTGTTTACGGCAACACTTTACAAAGGCGTATAGGAGGGAATACACGCGGTTACGTTGGATACAAATCTGTATTTGGAAAGGAGAAAGAACACAAATTAGATGTTCAGCTCAACAGCGAGTATATTTTTTACAACATCGGCACGTTCCAGTACACCGGTTACAAACTGGAACCAAAAACGCCTAATACTCCTGCGGGTATTACCAATGCCAATCCGGGCGATTTAAATATTCCTGTCGTTGGAGGTGGTAAGACTCAGCGGGCATATGTTTCGCAATTTGCAGTGGTTAAATATAGTTTTAAGGATAAGTATGTGGCAGACATTACTTACCGTATTGATAAAGCATCTAATCTGCCTCAAACTCAAAAATCAAAAAATTTCTGGGCAGCCGGCTTTTTGTGGAATACATTAAAAGAAGATTTCGCTCGCGACTGGGAGGCTGTTAGCACTTTACGTGTTCGTGCAAGTTTGGGACAGTCTGCGAATGCTGAGAATTTCCCCGGGGGTGACTTTGGTTTGAACCCATTATATAGCTCCGGTCAATATGCCGGCAATATTTCTTATGTTCCTGCAACAGTTGGTAATTTGAGAGCAGATTGGGAATACCAACAAAAAGCCAACTTAGGATTTGAGTTTGGATTTTGGAAAGATCGTTTAACGGGTGAAGTAAACCTTTATAACGAGGTTTCAAAAAATCTGTTCATTGAACAACGTATTCCTATTGAAGGTGGTGCGGCGTTTAGTCGTGCAAATGTGAATGCAGGTGAAATGCGTAACAGAGGTATTGAGGTGAATTTGAATTATTTCATAATCCAAAAAAGCGATCTCAAATGGTCTGTTGGAGGGAACTTTGCCTACAACCGCAACGTTATCACTAGTTTAGGCCAAGAAAAAGAATACAATTTAGGAACTTCCCTCGTGCGAGTTGGATTGCCACTTGGCTCCCACTTTGCAATGAAATGGGCCGGTGTTGACGCATCAACAGGGAATCCATTGTATTATACACGCGATGGACAATTGACAAGTCAATTACGAGATTCCGACTTTGTTGCTGATTTTGGAACTTCGTTTGCTCCATGGACAGGTGGTTTCAACACGAATGTCACTTACAAAGGGTTTGATTTAGCTG
>CANGQQ010000025.1 GCA_947456025.1 Chitinophagaceae bacterium
GTCTTGACTGCAGCATGCTCGAAATCAATCCGCTTTTTAAAGCATCTGACGATAAGATCATTGCAGTAGACTGCAAGATGAACATTGATGATAATTCACTGATGCGTCATCCTGATATTGAAGCCATGCGCGATATTTCCGAGGAAGATCCTACAGAAGTTGAAGCCGGAAAACACAATCTAAACTTCATCAAACTGGATGGCAATGTGGGCTGTATGGTAAACGGAGCCGGTTTAGCAATGGCTACTATGGATATGATTCAATTGAGTGGCGGTATGCCTGCCAACTTCCTGGATGTAGGTGGTACGGCCAATGCACAAACTGTTGAAGCCGGTTTTAAAATCATCTTAAAAGACCCCAGCGTAAAAGCCATTTTGATTAATATTTTCGGCGGTATCGTACGTTGCGACCGCGTTGCAGCCGGTGTAATTGAAGCGTACAAATCTATTGGAGACATTACGGTCCCCATCATTGTTCGCTTACAGGGGACAAATGCCGAAGAAGCTAAAAAATTAATTGACGAAAGTGGTCTCAAAGTACAAAGTGCCATTCAGTTGAGCGAAGCTGCGGATCTCGTTAAAAAAGCACTCGTCTGATTACAAAGCACAAACGTAAAAAAGCCATACGAATCTTTGTATGGCTTTTTTAATATTATGATTTTGTTATCAAGATTGAACTGCCATAAACCCACTTCGGCACAGCTCTTGAATAAAGAGAAAAAAACAAGCATATGAAATTACTGCATCGCCCCCTCCTCTTTGTGTTCCTGTTATTGAGTTGTTCGCTTTCCCTGAAAGCCCAGTATGAAGAATACGAATCTTCTGTTTACCGTAAATGGAAAGTCGATGGAATGATTGGCTATGCTCGGCCTCAAGGTGCTGGAACCAAAACCGGTTTCTTACTGAATATCGAACCTAAATACAATATTACAGATCAAATTACAACAGGTCTTCGAATCGAAGGAGCGGCAATGGCCCGTGGTTATGTTGATGTTACCGGAGTTCGTTTCAATGGTGAAGCAGGACTCAATCTGTCGTTTGTGCCAACTGTTGACTATTATTTCACACAAACATTAGCCCGTCCTTTTTTAGGAACAGGAGCCGGAGTGTACAATCTGGTAAGTGCCGAAGTAAATGCGGGAAATACAACAACCATTCAAATTCCATCTGTAACCAAATTTGGATTCTTGTTACGGGGCGGTGTTGAAATCTGGCATATTCGAACTGCAATTGAATATAATTTTATCGGAAAAACCGGGAATATCAACAACAATTATCTGGGTTTAAAAATCGGATTTGTCATTGGCGGCGGTCCTCGTTTACAAGAGGAGGAATAACAACATGGCTTTGGAAGGTGACCGGGGCTTTACAAAAAAGCTGAAGCGATTATTGGGTTCTAAGAAACAACTTCTTCCACTTCGTAAACACCACTAAAGAGGTATACTTGCTTTGTTACTATATCCGTTGCTTTATGACGCTTTCTTAATTTTTCACCTTTGCAAAAGATACGTCCGTCCCGAAGTTTGAACAATCCGCCCACCTGAATTTCCTCTACCAGTTTCACACCCGACTTGCGCTGATCGTAGTTCCGTAACACACGCATCAAATGCTCTTCTCCGCAACTTGTGGCTGATGGGTTTTGCAGCGTTTTATGCAACGCTTTTTCAATATCGGGAGGAAATATTTTTTTTACCAGAAACTGAGCAAGGATCTTGCCGTATTCCTGCTTCCATTCTTTTCCGTGTGCAGCAATCCGGTGCCCATTCTGTTCAAATGCCAGCAAATGTGCCATTTCATGCAATAAAGTGACCAAAAACGAAAACTTGTTCAAATTTCCGTTGACACTGATCCGATGATTCTTTTGATCAACAGCATTTCTGTAATCACCCAAAATGGATGTTCTGGAGCGGGTTATGGTGAGGTGAATACGATAATTGTGTAAATATTCCAATACAGGCTCCAGGGCGCCTTCTGGCAAATAGTCCGACAAGGCATGCAGCGGCACTTCTTTCTTGCTCATGTACAAATGATTTCAGGAACGGATCGTACTAAGACGACTTATTTTGCTTCAACAACCGAAATACGATTTTTACTTCCAAAAAGGTATAAACAAAATACAAGGCCATACATATAAAAAGTCCGGCTTTGTTATAAGCCCCATCCGATAGCAACGCATATAACAATACAGCTCCCGCAAAAACAAACATTTTTACCAACAATGAGGCGTAAACACTTCGGAGAAAGACATTGGGGTTTTTGTGATGAAATCCCTGAATGTGAAATAACAACGCAACTGCTGTAACAAGAAATACAAGGAAGTTCCCCGACAAAATTAAAGCATGGTCTACACCGTTTCCTGTCAACCAACTTTTTAACAAGGAGAATATACAACTCACTGCAATAAAAAGACCTAATAAAGGAATAAATAAAGCTCTGTCAGTTTTGGTCATTACGCCTGGAAGTGTCTTTAAAAATTTTGATCATAATGGCAGCCAACACTACCAAAGGAAACAAAATTACGGTTAATGGGAAGGAAAGTTTCAGCCATTGATCTGTTTTCATACCCAAAAAAACAGAAAGGCCCAAAGAAACCAACAATTGCATTCCAAGACCTGCATATTGCATGAGATAGGAAGCATTACTGCGTCCTTTCTTTTTATTGTACTCCTGCTGCTGCATGATTGGTTTCGTTGCCGATCGTAACAACCTGAGCGCCTGATGAGCCCATATGGCATTCTCCATTGAAAGAGGCCGTAGCATCTACTTGTAACTGACCGGTATATATATTGCCATTGATTTCACAATTTCCTTTCAAACTCAACAAGTCCGCAATCCGGATACTGCCGGTAATTTTACCTAAAACTTCGGCGTTTTGTGCCTCCACATCACCACGAATTTGTCCGGCAGGACCCACAATCACGCGTGATGCTGTTTTGAGATTTCCAACCAGCAACCCATCTACACGCAAATCCCCTTTGCTTTCGATGTTTCCATGAATTTCGGTTCCTGCAGCAATAATGGTTGCAAGTCCTGTAGTTGCTTCTTTTCCGGTTGTAATGGTTTGTTTATTGAACATAGACCTCGATTTTAATGTGTGCTGATTTCAGGTTCCTGAATTTCAAGGGTTATTGTATCCAGAGCAGTTGTCTTCAGGTTGCCCGAGAGTACTTTTTTTAGGTTTTCGAGGTATTGGTCTTTGTGTATCATCGAACGCTCCAGTGAATCAATCCGAGTCTTGTAAAAGATCAATTCCCTGCGTTGCGTTTGCGTTCCATAGCCCGGCAAATAGTATTTAAGGTTTGTAAAAGTAATTAAAGCTACGGTAAGTCCTACCAATAAAACGAATACAGTACTGAACATAATATACACACTTAAACGGGATAATTTAAATGTAACAACTTCTTCAAAGGTGTCGTCATTCATAATCACCAGCCGATAACGGTTTCGCAACCGCTTGAGTGTACTATTTGCATCAAATAAGCGTGCCATAAAGAGATCTGTAACTAAAAATACTGTTTAAGATGGCTCAAAAGTAAATTCTTTAAGGATTTTAGCCTGAATTAAAATATTTTTGAAGCGGCTGAGTTTAATAAAAAAAATTACTTACTGTTCTAGGCAGTACGAATACATGACGAAACGATTACGGCTGATACCTTTGTTCTTTCTGTTCTGCTTGTCTGTTGCTGCGCAGCCTGATTTTGTATTGCCCCTTGAAAAACCCGAAAAATACAAATCAAAATTGCTGTTATCCGAAAAATCGGATGAGAAAAAATTTACATTACCTCGAAAATTAGTACAAGGACTTTTTACACATTATAATTATTACTACAACGCCCATACCAAGTTGAATACCGTATTGCAAAAAGCAAAACTGGCCCATCAGGATAACTATACGGAACTACTCCCTTTTTATAATTATTCAACCGCAGTAACGGCAGCTGATTCACTTGAATTGGATTCGGTTATTTACAAGGCAACAGCAGGAATTGTGTTGCACGATTTAAGGAACAGTTACATCGACAATCTTTACCTGCTGATCGGGAAATCCTTTTTCTACTGGCAAAAGTTTGACTCGGCCTATCGTATTTTTCAATTCATCAATTATAATTTTTATCCCAAAGCAAAGGATGAATATTTTATTGTTGTAGGATCTAATACCACTGCCACCAACGGCACTTTGAATTTTGGAACCAAAGAAACTAAAAGCTTGATCCAGAAAGCCTTTTCTAAAGCACCCAGTCGTAATGATGCTTTGCTCTGGCTTGCAAAAACATATGCTGCCGACAGTTTACTTGCCGAAGCCTACAGCCTGGTCAATTTACTGCGGAAAGATCCATTGTTTCCAAAACGACTCCACTCCCATCTGGATGAAACCCAGGCTTATGTTTTTTACCGACAACAAATGTGGGACAGTTCCGCCTTTTATCTGGAAAAGGCCTTGGTTAATGCAACAGACAAATCGGAACAAGCAAGATGGGAATATCTGATCGCCCAGATGTACAGCAAAGTCCGAAAAAATGATCTTGCATCCGTGTATTACAATAAAGCCAAAAAACATACTGCCGATCCGGTTCTCTACATACATGCCCGTATTTATGAAGCACAACTGGTTAAAAGCGGAGGTCCCAACAGTTTGAGAACAACACTTGAAGACCTCAAAACGCTTTCAAAAAAAGAACGGTTTGACGGGTTTGAGTCCATTTTATATTACGCAGCGTCCGATATCGCCTTACAAATTCCCGATACTGCCGAAGCAAGAATCTTGCTGAATAAAAGTATCCAATTCAGTTCCGAGAATGTTGCTTTACGAAATAAGTCCTTTATCAAATTGGCCGAATTGGCCTATCACCAACGAGATTATGAACTGGCGGCATCGGGTTATGACAGTATTGATTATCAGGATCCTTACCTCGGAGCGGAAAGCGTTCGGCTTCAGGCAAGACAACAAATTCTGAATGAACTGGTCCGCAACATCAAACTGGTACAGAAAGAAGACAGTCTGCAAAGAATTGCTGCCATGCCCGAAAAAGAACGGGAAACTTATATAAAAGCACTGGTTCGTAAACTCCGAAAGCAAAAAGGACTCAAGGAAGAAGAGTCAAGTTATGTGCCCGTACTGAATCCAAACCAACCCACCGAACTGTTTACAACGAGTGTAACCGCCGATAAATGGTACTTCAACAATCCGGGACAACGTTCAAAAGGAGCAGCTGAATTCAATGGCAAATGGGGGAAACGACCGAATGTGGATCAATGGAGACGACAGGCTGCCATTGATGCAACCATGCAACAAAACAACGATCCTTTTGCAATGTCCAACGATCCGGATCATCCTGCTCCACAACGGGTAACACCTCCTGCAACAAACGAGGAACCGGAATTGAGTGTAGAAGGTTTAACCGTACAATTGCCATTGACAGCCGAACAACTGGAAGAATCCAATAAGATCATCCGTGAGGCCTTGCTTACTCTAGGACAAATCTATAAAAATCAGATTGAAGACTATGAAATGGCGATTCGCACTTTTGAAGAGTTGCTTAAACGCTTCCCCGTTAGCGATCTGGAAGAAGAGGTCTTATTTGAACTGTTTTACTGCTATTATAAAACAGGGAACAGTTCAAAGTCTGCTTACTACCGTTCTCAGTTGAATCAAAAATACCCTGAAGGAAACTTAATCCAAAAAACAAAACCTTCCGGGAAAACGAGTCCAGCAAAAGATACGGCTACGCTTGTCTATGCAAACATCTACAATTTGTTCATTCAAGGGCGTTTTACCGAAGCGGTCCATGAAAAACGAAAAGCGGATTCAATTTATCAAAATTCATTCTGGACACCCCAATTGCTGTACATCGAAGCGTTGTATTATATCCGTCAAAGAAATGACAGTTTGGCTCTACAAACACTCACGAATCTGGAAACCCAGTTCTCAGGCACACCAATGGCCGAAAAAGCGGCAGTTATGAAGGATGTGTTGAGTCGTCGGGACGAAATTGAAACCTATCTGAAAAACACAACCATTGTCAGAACGCAGGAAGACAGTATTCGGATTACGGCTCCGGTAGTTCAACAACCTGTGGTACCAACCGTTCAGGTTCCTGTTGTTGCAGATACAGTTGTAACGAAACCTCCGGTGGACCTTCCTAAAGTGGGTCAAAAAATTGAAAAGAAAGCAACACAGCCTGAAAAAAATACAATAGTAAAGAAAGCAAAACCTCCGGTTGTGGTTAAGCCCAACATTGTGGCGCAAACAAAACCGGTGACTGATAGCGTCAAAACACAACCGGCAGTTCCAACTCCGATAGAAAACAATGCTGCTTACAAACCCGAACCGGATCAGCCGCATTATGTACTCATCTTGTTTGATCAGGTAGATCCGATTTACGTATCAGAGTCCAGAAATGCATTTCACCGATACAATAGTTCCAATCATAGCAACTTGTCGTTGCAGGCCGAAGTATTTGAAGAAAGTCCGCAATTCATTGGTGTAACCATTGGGATGCTACCCAGTACTACCGCCACATTTGCCTATCTGGAAGTACTCAAACAAAATGCACAACAAATTATACCTTGGCTGACACCAGATAAATATAAATTCTTGTTTGTATCTCAAAAAAATTGGGCAACGCTCAAAAGCAGAAAGAATCTGGAAGAATATCAGCAATTTCTCAAAGAACACTATAAAGACAAATTTTAAGAATTCTACTGCGTAAGCACTCGTTGAATTGTTTTAGATTTGTCTGACTCAATCTGCAGGACTTACCTGTTTTATTCATTTAATTGCTATGCAAAAATCAGTTCGTTTTATCTGGAGACTTTTTTTCATCGGGTTTGGTGTGTTACTGCTCGTTATTCTCCTGGCCAACTTTGGAGTGTTTGGCAAGATGCCTTCCTTACAAGACCTCGAAAATCCGTCCGCTTCGCTTGCCAGTGAAGTGATCGCTTCTGATGGAACAACCATGGGGAAATACTATTTGCAGGACCGGAGCAATGTAGAATACAAAGACATCTCAAAAAACATTATTCAGGCACTGATTTCCACAGAAGACGAGCGTTTTTTTGATCATTCCGGAATCGATGGTATTGCATTGGCTCGTGCCATTTCGCGTTTAGGCAGAGATGGAGGAGGCAGTACCATTACACAACAATTGGCCAAAAATCTGTTTACCAATTACTCCAGTTTTGCACCCTTAAGGGTTCTTCAAAAAATTAAGGAATGGATTATTGCGGTAAAACTGGAACGCAACTTCACAAAAGATGAAATCATAGCCCTTTATCTGAATACGGTTCCGTTTGGCGATAATGTTTATGGTATCCGAAATGCATCCCGAACTTTTTTTCAAAAAGAACCGGCAGTGGTAAGCATCAATGAAGCGGCAGTACTGGTAGGTATGCTCAAAGGAAATACCATCTACAATCCAAGAAGGGATCCCAGAAGATCGCAGATGCGTAGAAATGTGGTCATCGACCAGATGGTTAAAAATAAATTCCTGGAACCGTCTGACGCCGAAAAAATAAAAACGCAGCCAATCCCATTGAACTATAAAAAAATGGATGAAAGTGCCGGCATTGCACCTTACTTCAGAGATGTGTTAAGGGATCAAATGAAAAAGTGGTGCAAGGAACATAAAAAGGCGAACGGCGATCCATATAATCTATATCAGGATGGATTAAAAATCTATACAACCATCAATCCCCGGATGCAATTGTATGCAGAAGAAGCGGTAGCCAAACATCTGAGCGCTCTACAAAAGAATTATTGGACACTCCCCTGGGTAAAAGACAACAGTATTTGGAACAAACACGAAAAAATACTGGAACGAGCAATGAAAGAAAGCGATCGCTGGAAACACATGGAAGATGAAGGATGGAGTGAAGAGGAGATGCGGAAAGCGTTTAAGACTAAAACCAAAATGAAGGTTTTCGCATGGAACGCCAAAAGAGAAACCGACACGGTCATGACCCCATACGACTCCATACGTTACATGAAAATGATCATCCAAACCGGGTTTATGGTCATGGATCCGTTCACGGGAGAAGTAAAAGCCTGGGTTGGCGGTGTAAATTTCAAGACCTTTAAGTTTGACCATGTGAATATCAACACCAAACGACAAGTGGGTTCAACCTTCAAACCCATTTTGTATGCCTATGCGGTTGAAAATGGATACAGCCCGGAAACATCTTTACCCGGTGGTCCTATCAATTTAGGAGGCAAAATCATTACCGGAAGTGGCGGTCCAATGGCTTACTGTTTGGCCTATTCCAAAAACCCGGGTGCCGCCTATCTGATGAATCAATTTGGTGTAAAAAGCATCATCACATTTGCCCAAAATGTCGGCATTAAAAGTACATTACCGCCCTATCCTTCCATTGCGCTTGGCAGTGCCGATATCAGTGTTTTTGAAATGTTGCAAAGCTATACCATGTTCCCAGCCAATGGAATGAATACAGAACCTATCTACATCACACGCATTGAAGACCGTAATGGCAACATCCTTCAAGCCTATGCTCCCCAACAAAAAGTGGTGATGAGCGAAGCCGGCGCTTATACGATGTGTAAGATGATGAAAGGAGTGGTGGATTTTGGAACGGGAAAAAGATTGCGCGGCATGGGACTTACCGCTGAAATTGCAGGCAAAACCGGAACGACCAATAACAATACAGACACCTGGTTCATCGGTTACACACCGCAATTACTGGCCGGAGGTTGGGTTGGATGCGATGATCCATTTTTAAAAATGGTTGGTGAAGGTAACCGTACCGCTCTGCCCATCTGGGGCTATTTTTACGACCGCGTATTGAACGATGCTTCTTTGGGCATTTCGAAAGATGCCAAGTTCGTTCAACCTGAAAGTATGAAGGTGGAAACGTTCATGGATTATGAAAATTTTGCCGAAAAATACAAGAACGAACCGGATGCAGAAAATACCGATGCCGGTAACGGTACAGCAGAAGATTATGGCGAAGTAGTCCCCGAAACGAACACACCAATATCGCCGGAATCAGAATGGAGTACTGAAGAGCAAAAAGTGATGCAGGAGGCAAAAAAGGGTCCTCTCCAACAAGAGAAAAAATCGGATCTCCCAAAAGAAAATAAAACTCCGGCTCGAATCAATGAACAGGAAAAAAAGAGCACCGAGAAAAAGAAACCCTGATCTTATATCGGTTTTAAAGCCATTCAAAGCAACTTTCATTGTTGCGCCAAAAACGACAACACATAAAAAAACTCCCTTTTTGAGGGAGTTTTTTTATAATCAATCTTCAATTAATTTTTAAGTTTCAATTCTACCCTACGGTTTTGAGCGCGCCCGTTTTCGGTATTATTGTCTGCCAACGGCCTTTCCTGACCATATCCAGAAGTAATAATTCTTCCCGCTTCAATTCCTTTGGAAACAATGTACGCTTTTACGGAATTGGCTCTTTCTTCCGATAGAATCAAATTATTCTCAGCATTACCGGTATTATCAGAATGACCTTCAACCAACAGCTGCAAGCTCATATCGCTTTTCAAAACGGTAACCACTTCATCCAAAGCAGCGTGTGATTTCTTTAACAGAACAGAACTGGAGATTTTGAAGAACACATTTTTGGAAGCCATTTCAACTTTTTGTTTGACTTCTTCTTTAATTGGAGGACAACCTGCATTGGCAGCTGTACCGGAAACGGCAGGACATTTATCATCTTCATCATTAACACCATCACCATCGCCATCCGGAATGGGGCAACCTTCATAACGGGCAACGCCGGGAACAGTTGGACATTTATCTGATTCATCATTGATTCCGTCTTTGTCGCTATCCGGAATCGGACATCCCTGGTACTTAGCCAAACCTGATTCCTGCGGACATTTATCTTCCTGATCTGCAATACCGTCTTTGTCGGAATCCGGACAACCCTTGAACGAAGCCAGACCGGCCACATCCGGACAATTATCATTTTCATCCAAAACGCCATCACCATCACGGTCTTTAACAGGCTCCGGAGCCGGTGGAGGAAGAATAACCTTCCGCTCTTTAATCGAGAACGAAACGCCAATGCTGTGATAAAGACTGTAATTGGCACGAGGGCTTACCGGAATACGATATGAGGTATTCATATGAAAAAAAGCATCATCCCATAAGTTGAACTGTAACCCTGCTCCCAAAGGAATGTACGCCATAAAGGAACGCTTATCCAAAGAAGCACCGATACCTGCCTGCAGATAGGGAACAAGAATATAACGATCCGTCAAAGGCTTGAAGTTTACATTGGCATCAGCCTCTGAATACAATGTACTAGCAGGATTCAATAATGCCGGATTTAATGCCGGATACTCCAAAAATGTACCGGTTAACCGACCCATAAAATCAATGCGGTTCGTCAATCCCTGCAAATAACTGAGTGTTAATGCCGGGTTCATACGATCAAAGCGATACCATTGTTTGTCTTTCAGTACCGACTCTACCGATTTATTTCTTAAATCCTGAGCAGTTTTAAAGTCAATTCCCGCAATGTGAAAACCCAGAGAAGGTAATTTTTTATAGTCCTTCTTTTGGGCAAACGATGCCTTTAATGAAGTGACCATTAAAATGCAAACAAGCAATTTTTTCATAATCAGTTTATTTTGAATGTAACAAATGTAAAATTAGCCCCGTTATTCTGGAAATTATTTACACACATTCTGTAAGAGGCTTTGGGGATTTAATCCGAAACAGGCTTTTTCCCTAAAACTTCCACCTTAACTCTGGTTAAACCAGAATTAACATATCCCAGTTTGTGTGCAGCGGCCTTGGACAAATCAACAAGACGGGGATTTCGGTAATGCAAGCGATCGTTGATACGTACAACTACTGATTTTCGGTTGCGCATATTGGTCACCCGAATATAAGTCCCTAACGGAAGTGTATTGTGTGCCGCTGTAAATCGATCCTGCCGAAAGAGCTCTCCCGTTGCCGTTTTTCTTCCTACAAATTTATCGTGATAAAAACTCGCAGTCCCATATTGAACCCGTAGCTTATCTGTCTTTACATCAACCGAATCCTGCCCAAAAACAGATGGCATGATTAATACAAAAGAAAGTACGGCCAATAATATGGATACTATGCATTCGTTGTACAGTTGTTTCATACACTCCATGTTTAAAATATTATACCGGACTCTAAAATTCGCTTGTCTTCTCCATAAATATCAACGTAAAACTGCAACTTGCCGTTTCTTACATCTGTTGTAAAATAGCGAAAATAAACGGGCAATTCAGACTTTACGGGAATGATGTGCTTTTCTTTTCGTTGCAACCATACACGAATGGAATCGGACGGAATACGGGTTGTGTCAGATGCAAAACCGGAGCTATCAAGAGCCGTAATATAATAGGCCATCTTCTCCCATTCCTGAACCCGAACACAGCCGTGACTCATTGAACGGCTCTCGTTCCGAAACAGATACCGTTGATTGGTATCATGCATATAAACCGAATAAGGGTTCGGGAAATTGAATTTAAGAACGCCCAACGCATTATCATCTCCGCTTCCCTGCACAACACGATACGGTATACCTTTGGAATATCTGGACCAGTTTACCGAATAGGGATCTACAACTTCACCTGAATATTTCATCAAACTGTAACCTTTACGCGCCAGATATCCGGGATTCTTTTTTAAGGCAGGGAGTATTTCCTTAACGATGATGCTATTAGGAATGGTCCACTGCGGGTAGGTTACCAGGTCACTGATTCTGCTGGTCAGAAGCGGTGTACGGGTTTGTGGTTTACCTACAATGACTTTTGACTCCAAACGAAGCGTATCCCGATCCCAAATCTGCAAGTAATAACCGGGCAAATTCACCCAAATGTAACGATCCGGCATTGGCGCTGACATCATCCGATAACGATCCAAATTGATGGCAATACGTCGAAACTTCTCGGGATCGGTCTGATTCAGCAACTCCACAACGCGTGAGCCCACTCTCCCATCCTGCTTCAATCCTCTTTTCTGTTGATACAAACGCAAAACGGTTGCCAGTTGAACGGTATCAATCTGCTGTTGCTGCCATTTAACCAATCCTTCCTCTTTCAGTCGCTTGGTCAGTTGCTGTACAAACAAAACAGAATCTTTATACGGATAGACGAGGTGTGTATACTCCAGTTTCAAATGAGCAGTATCCAAAAAGGTACGCATCGCTTCTTTCAATGCATGATAACCTCTGTGACGGGGCTCCAGTGTACGAAAAACAGACGACAAGGATGCTCCGTTACGCACTTGCTGCAGTGCACCAAAATACATCGAGTCAGAAAATGCATCTTGATGTTTATAAATACTGTCGGGATTCAAACGGCCCCTGTGAACATGTTTTGCAATTGAAAAAAAAGCATCAGTTAACATCAGATCTACTTTACTCCACAACAGGGCATCTTTACGATCTCCTGCCGAAAGTGTATCTGAGTTGAACCGTTCTGCTATAGCACAGATCTGTTTGTAATGATAAGATTCGGGGAATAAGCCGTATTGATGGACATACTGAATAAAATGGATCATTGAATCGGCAATGTGGTGCCATTGTTCACCCGAACTCCAGATATTCCCGTAACCATTCTGATTGTAAAATTTTGAAACACGATGGATTGCTGTCAAGATAATGGAATCATCTACTTTCCCATCCGAATTGGCGGCATCTTGCAGCAAGACTTTAATTGTTTTGGTAACAACAACATCCATTTTTTCAGGTTCAGAAACCCATTCTTTATCGGTTTTGGTATCCGGACCGGAACATGCCCCTAAAACAATTGTTCCAATGAAAAAATAAAATAAGATTGTAACGTGCTGTCGCGTTGTGTTCATTGATCTTAAAAAGAAACTTCGTACTTCGTTTCGAAGAAGTTTCTTTCGACAGTTAATTTAAGAAAAGTGTTGCACTTTTGAAGCAAAGAATCGTGCTTTTTCTCAACAAGTTATATTGTTGTATTCAAAACCCGAATTGAATTGTTTCAAAGATTTACATGATCAACCGGAACAACTTCCAATACTGCGTCGAGATTCAACGGTCCGTAAATATGAGGAAACGTATCCTGTGTTGTTGGAGACCATTCAAAAACGTAACGACTTTTAAGCCGATCTGTATCGATTACCAGTTTAACGAGTCCGCTTTTTCCCGAAAAATAACGCTTTAAAACGCCGTCAACCTGTTCTTCCTGCGAACAATGGATGAAGCCTTCCTCTGCTAACGAAGGTGATTCATACATTTCGTTTTTCAAGGCCGTATTCCAATCAGCAACTGAAGTTATATGGTAGATAATGGGCATTAATCCAAAACACGTTTTATTTTTTGTTCCCGCAACATAAAATCAGCCAGTACAATCGCAGTAACAGCTTCAATGATGACCGGAGCTCTTAGTGCCACACACAAATCATGTCGGCCTTTGATAGAAAACGCTTCTGCTTTTCCGGTATCCCAATTCAAACTTACTTGTTCCTTGGGGGTAGAAGATGTTGGCTTAATTGCCAATCGAAACACCAATTCGTTTCCGTTGGTAATTCCTCCAACTACACCTCCGGCATGGTTGGTTTTTGTGGTTCCCCGTTCGTCCATGATGGCATCGTTATGTTCGCTTCCAAACATGCGAGCCGCAGCAAATCCGGTTCCAAATTCAATACCTCTTACAGCAGGTACAGCAAAAATGATCTGAGCCAGAGCCGATTCAACAGACTGAAAATACGGTTCTCCCAGTCCGGACGGTAGTCCTTTGACCCGACATTCCACGATTCCACCGACCGAATCTTTTGCATCGATTGCTTTTTGCAAACCTTTTTCAAGATCCTGTTCACCGGCAATTTCAGTGATCGTGGCAACAATTGAAACGGCAGGCATGAGCTTTTTGGCAATAGCACCTGCAGCCACCAGTCCGGTGGTTAAACGCGCACTAAAATGTCCTCCGCCCCTGTAATCTTCATTCCCGCCAAATTTTTGATGAGCCGTCATATCGGCATGCCCAGGACGCGGAAAGCTTCGTTGCTTTTGATAGTCCTCGCTTCGGGTATTATTGTTTTCAAAAAGAATGGTGATGGGAAACCCGGTCGTTTTTTCATTAAAAAGACCACTTTTGAAAATTGGATAGTCCGCTTCCTGCCTCGGTGTTGTACCCTTTTGAGTGCCCCCTTTTCTGCGTTCCAAATCAGGTAACAAATCGGCCTCCGTTAAGGATAAACCGGCAGGGCAACCGTCAATCGTGATCCCCACACATGGGCCATGTGATTCGCCAAATATAGAAACCCGAAATAATATTCCAAATGCGTTCAATGTATCGTTATTTATGGTTAATGACTGATTCCGGATACGTTATAAGCGCACCCAACTTTGATAGATGCTGATAAAAATCGGGATATGATTTATTAATGGCATCAGCTTCTTCGATTTCGACAGGTCCGTTTGCTTTCAATGCTGCAACGGCACACGCCATAGCAATTCGGTGATCGTGCCTCGAATGAACGTTTCCGCCATGGATCCCGGTTCCTCCATGAACGATCATTAAATCATCTTGTAGGTCGACCCGAATTCCAAGTTTCGAAAATTCGTCCTGTAATGTAAGAGCCCGATTGCTTTCCTTGTGTGTTAAACGAGAGGTGCCTTCGATTACGGATTGACCGTTGCATTGGGCCGCCAGTGCCACGAGCGGAGGAAAAAGATCAGGACATTCGGTTGCATTGAAATGAAAAGGTTTCAAAGTAGCCGGACCAATCTCAATCTGATCGGGTTCTATGGAAAGGACACATCCGCAATCGGTAAGTGCCTGTAGAATGGCCTTATCGGCTTGCGTTGAAAACACATCCAGACCTTTAACGGTAATAGGACCTGCCGTTGCACCTGCAACCAATAAAAATGCGGCCCCACTCCAGTCTCCTTCAACGGTATAGGTATGTACGCTGCCGGAAGACGGATGCGGAAGATTCGAAAAATAGAAGGATTCATAATTCCGATTTTCCGGCAACTTTAAACCAAATGCTTCCATCACGTTCAACGTAAGATCAATATAGGGTTTGCTCTTTAAGTTGTTGACCTTAATAGCAACATTTTTTGCATCCGAAGCAGCAAACGCCAATAACAAACCTGTTAAAAACTGGGAACTCAGAGAGCCGTCGATTTCAATATTCTCGGGAACAACAGGGCCCTGTACCTGCAAAGGAAGTTTTCCCTGATTGCTCTTCACATTCACACCCAATAATGGAAAAACGGAATCAAAAAAGTCCATAGGACGCGTTTGTAAACTTCCGCTTCCGGTGATTGAAATTGGTTCTTTACTCAATGCCACCAATGGTGTAAACATGCGAATACTCAATCCGGATTCACCACAGTCAATTTCCGGGGCAACCGGATCTACTCCGTGCGACTCAATCACAAGCGTTCCCTCTTCAAAAGAAAGTTGAGCGCCTAACCGTTTGATGATATCCATTGCAGCACGGTCATCATTGCTGTAACCCGGATTATGAATGATACTTTTTCCACGGGCAACCAATGCTGCTGCACAGGCACGTTGCATACTGCTTTTTGAAGCAGCGGCCTGAATGCTGCCCGACAACGTTGAAGGATTTATGATTACTGATAACTTACTCATGTTATCGAACGGATTTCAATGTTAGTAATGATGGATCGCAACTCTTCTATTCCAATAGAATGCACAACTGCTTTACCGATCCGTTCCAATAAGACGTATCCAATTTCGTTTCTTACTTTTTTCTTGTCTTTCAGCAAATTTTCAAAAGCCTGTTTCCGGTCAAAAGAAGCATAGGTCGGCAATCCGTATAGATCCAGAAGTGAGGTTACACGTGCCGTATGCTTGAAGCCGGTTCGGGATTCTGATATATGACTGGCATAGGTCATTCCAATTGAAATGGCATGTCCGTGTGCCAACTCATACATGTTCTCAATCGCATGTCCCAGTGTATGTCCGAAATTGAGTAATTTTCGATCCCCTTTTTCAAACTCATCCAGCTGGACCACTTTCGTTTTCAACAAAGCGTTCCGCTTAATCAAATCTCCCAGTAATTGTTTTTTAGCTCGATAAGTTCGGAAGGTCGCCTCTTCGAGATGTCGAAACATCGAAGCATCCTTGATACAGGCGTGCTTGATGATTTCCGCAAAACCATTTTCCCATTCGGCTTGCGGCAACGACTGAAGCATGGCAAGGTCATAAAGGAGAAATGAAGGTTGACGGATCACACCAACCATGTTTTTATAGACACCGATATCAATTCCGTTCTTTCCACCAATACTCGCATCCACCATCGCAAGAATGGAAGTTGGAATAAAACCAAATCGAATACCACGCATATAAATAGACGCAACATATCCGGTAAGATCGGTTACAACGCCCCCACCAACTCCAACTAACGTTGAAGTGCGGTCGGCCCCCATAGCAATCAATTGTTGAATGATGGTATCAACGGTTGCCTGTACCTTGTACGCTTCACCCGGCTTCAACACAATCGTATTCCAGTTTTTAAATCGCTTTGTATGAGCCTGAAATACATTTTCATCGGTGATGATGAAGGTGTAACGCGGATCTGTAATTTGTTTGAGATCCGAGAACGAAGCGTTGAAAAAATAATCAACACCGGAATTTGAAAATTGATAGGAACGTTTCTGCATACAAAAAATCTGTCCCGGTCTTGACCAACAAAACCGGGTATAAAAAATGAATTTAGGAATCGAGCACTTTCTTCTGATGATTGATACTTTCCATGTGAACCGCATCAAAATACTTGGTAATAAATTCATTACTCAATCCAAGATTCTCTCCTTGTTTAACTACACGATCGAGAATTTCATTCCAGCGATTGGTTTGCAAAATGGTAATGTTGTTGTCTTTCTTATACTGACCAATGCGCTCTGCAACTTTCATACGATGACTGAGTATTTGCATCAACTCATCATCTAAATGGTTGATTTGTTGTCGCAATTTTTCCAACGCTTCATGATAGGACTCTGATGCAACATCTTCTTTTCTCCAGATAATCGCATCCAGCATTTCTTTCAAACGAGTGGGTGTTACCTGCTGTTTGGCATCACTCCATGCCTGATCCGGATCGATATGACTTTCAATCATCAATCCGTCAAAATCAAGATCAATGGCCCGTTGTGCCGTTTCCAGTAAATTATCGCGTTTACCGCAAATGTGACTGGGATCGTTGATAATAATCATATTAGGATTACGACGCTTCATTTCGATAGCGAGATGCCACATCGGAGCATTCCGGTATTCGGAGTTGCCATAAGAAGAAAATCCGCGATGAATCAAACCAATACGTTGTATGCCGGCACGTGCAATGCGTTCAACAGCACCGGTCCATAATTCCAGATCAGGATTGATGGGATTTTTGATTAAAACCGGTATATCAACTCCCCGAAGGGCATCGGCAACCTCCTGTACACTAAATGGATTAACCGTTGTTCGGGCACCCACCCATAATACATCTACATCAAATGTTAATGCGTCTTCCACTTGTTTGGCTGTTGCAACTTCTACGGCTGTCGGTAAACCGGTCAGCTTTTTTGCATGTTGCAACCAGGGTAATCCCTTTGCTCCGATTCCCTCGAATAAGCCGGGCTTGGTGCGCGGTTTCCAGATACCGGCACGCAACATATCCACCTTACCTGTTGCAGCTAATTGTTGTGCGGTTTGCACCAGTTGTTCTTCCGTTTCGGCACTGCAGGGACCACTAATGATCAAAGGGCGCTTACCCCATAATTCCTGAACTTTTTGTTTCATGTTTGCTTCTACTGTTTGCATGGTTGTAAAATTAGGTCCCCGTTTTTAAACGCAGAGACTTTGTTTTGATTATTTAAGAATCCGCCTGATCTTGTTGGCCTCTTCAATCAGACTTTTTAATATTTCGGTATTCCCCTCCGCTATTCCGGTTCTGAATTTGCTCAATTGCGCAATGTGTTCATCCAGAACATCCAGAATATGGGTACGATTTTGCATAAAAATGGGCACCCACATGGAAGGATTGCTTTTCGCTAACCGCACGGTACTTTCAAAACCGGCGCTGGCGAGTTCAAAAATGGCATTTTCTTCTTTTTCTTTTCCCAGAACTGTATTGGCCAGTGCAAAGGATGTAATGTGTGAAATATGACTGATATAGGCAGCATGCAGATCGTGCGCTACCGCATCCATTTCCATCAAATGCATTCCGATTTTGCGGTACATGGCTTTTACCCATTCCAGAGCATCCGAGTCAGAGTCGGTACCGTTGCAAAGAATCACCGCTTTGTTCTCGTAAGCCTGTTTCACTGCTGCCGATGGGCCGCTGTATTCCGTGCCCCACATGGGATGCGTTGCAACGTATCGGCCTCTGCGCGGATGATGTGCCACGGTTTCTACCAGTTGTGCTTTGGTCGATCCCAGATCCAGGACAATTTGATGATCAACGATATCTAAGATGCGGGGCAGTAAATCTAACATCCGATCAACTGGAATAGCAAGAACAACAACATCCGATAGGCTTATAGCCTCGTTTAAAGGCAAAATCTGATCCACCAATTCGCGATCCAATGCTTCTTGTGCATGAACGGGATCGGAATCAACACCCACCAGTTGAGAAGCGATTTTTTTCTCATGCAACTGCAAGGCCAGTGACCCTCCCATTAAACCCGTTCCAATGATGCAAACTTTTTTTCGTTCCATATCATCCTTTCTTTACAATTCGCTGCAAGGCTTCCTCCATTTTTTCTTCAGAACTGCACAAACTAATCCGTAGATAATTCGTACCGGCCGATCCAAAAATACCACCGGGCGTAATAAAGACATTGCTTTGTGCCAAAACCCGGTCACTCAATTCATAACCGTTTGAAAAACCATCCGGAATCTGCGCCCAGGCAAACATCCCGGCCTGATCTTCCGAAAAACGACAACCCAATACTTCCAGTAATCGAAAAGCTATTTTTCTTCTGGAACGATAAATGCGATTCAGTTGATCGTACCAATCCTGTTCCAAACTCAATGCCTTAGCCGCTGCCAGTTGCAAGGGTAAAAACATGCCGCTGTCCATATTACTTTTGAAACGCAAGACTTCGTCAATACGCTCCTTTGCCCCGCACAACATACCGATACGCCATCCGGCCATATTCAGACTTTTACTGAGTGAATTCAATTCCAAAACACAGTTGCCGGACCGAGGGATGGAAAGTAAACTCATGGGCCGATCACCGGTTTCCCAGTGAGGCAATAAAAAGCTGTAAGGATTATCGTGTACGAGCAAAATGTTATAAGTTAGTGCAAACTCAACCAATTTTTCAAACAACGCAACACCGGGCAGTTTACCCGTGGGCATTTGCGGGTAATTCACAAACATGAGTTTCACTTTGGATAAATCCAATTGAGCAAGAGCATCAAAATCGGGCTCCCAGTCTCGTGTTTCGTTCAACTCATAGCTGCGGATGGTACCTCCTGCCAGCTTCACCGCACTAGAGTAAGTAGGATAACCGGGATTGGGGACTAATACCTCATCGCCTTCATTGAGGTAGGTCATGCAGATGTGCATAATCCCTTCCTTACTTCCCATCAAGGGCAGAATTTCGGTTTCCGGATTCAACTCAACATGATACCATTGCCGGTACCAATGACTGATGGCAGTGCGCAAAACTGGAGATCCTTTGTAGGATTGATAAGCATGGACATCAGGCTTTGCACTTTCTTCCTGCAAAACACGTATCACCTCAGGATGTGGTGGCAAATCCGGACTACCGATTCCAAGGTTGATGATATTTTTCCCTTGCTTGTTCAATGCATCGATCTCACGCAGTTTCATCGAGAAATAATATTCTCCTATGCCTTCCAGTCTGCGAGAAGTGGGTATCGTTAGTGCGGTTTCCATGCTATCCTTAAACTGATTAGAATTAAAGTTTTCCATTTTTATAAACCCCGTAAATTTTCAATTCTACTGTTGAGCTTTTCATTTTCTCAATCACTTTATGAAAACCATTGAGGTTTTCAAATTCCATGTCGGCATGAAAACTGTATTTGAAATCGCTGCCCGGTATCGGAAAACTCTGAAGCTTGCTGAGGTTGATTCCTCCGTCGGCAATTTTTGTTAAGACTTTTGAAAGACTTCCCTTGGAATGATCGGTCACAAAATGAACGGACGCTTTATCCGCAATCGAAGGCTGGATGGCATACTCCTCTTTTTGAAGAATCAAAAAACGAGTATAGTTGTTCTTCATGGTTTGAATGGATGGAGCCAGAATTTCAAGATCGTACAATTCTGCAGCCAGTTTACTGGCGATAGCGGCAATATGTTTGCTTTTGTGTTGCCGGATTTGTTTGGCACTGAAAGCCGTGTCCTCACTTTCTACCAGTTTCCATTTGTACTTATCCAGAAATGCATAGCATTGCTGTAAGGCCATTGTATGTGAATGAACCTCTTTGATATCTTCCAATTTGACTCCGGGTAAAGCCATAAGATTTTGTTTGATCTGGAGATAGACCTCTCCCACAATCGTCAAATTGCTTTTCTGCAATAAGTTGTAGTTGGGCAGGATACTTCCGGCAATCGAATTCTCAATAGCCATCACACCACCATCGCTTTCTTTTTTATTGGAAGCAATTTTAACAACATCCCTGAAATTAGAGCAAGTGATGACTTCTACATCCTTCCCAAAAAATTTACGGGCCGCTACCTGATGAAAACTACCCTCGTAACCCTGAATCGAAACTTTTGTTGCCATACTTTTATTTTTTTCCTCCCTGGTTTTCCGGGAGGGTTTAAAATAAGAATCCCGACCTTTTGGCCGGGATTCTTTATGTTGATACTGTTTACTATCTGAATTTCAACAAAAGCATTCCCGGCTTCATTTTAAAATAAAAGAAGCTAAAATAAAACCAACGGAATCCTTTGAATGTGATCATATGAAGTTCAAATATAGAATAGAGGACGTAATTAACAAGGGAAACCGCAAAAAAATCCGTAAAAAATCAGAAAATTACCGGAACTGAATAAAAAAAAGCCATTCCAAGAATGGAACGGCCGTTAACGATTGCTTGCCATATGAAAATTTTTATTCGGACTACACACTCTCCCGGCAAGCTGGGTTATCACGCTTCACTTAGTCCTGATCTAAGATTATTTCTTAGTTGTGTCAGCAGCAGTAGCAGCAGCTGAATCAGTTTTAACGGTAGTGTCAACTGCAGGAGCAGCAGCAGTATCAACTGCAGGAGCAGCTACTGAATCAGTTGTTGCTTCTGTTTTGTCACCTTCGTTGTTACAAGCTACAAATCCGAGGATAGCGAACGCTAATAAAACCTTTTTCATTCTTTAGTTTTTTAAAAGTTTAAGATAATTATCAGACATTAATACCGGGGTAACCAGAAAGGTAACCCCTCTTTTTAAAATAATTTTTTAACTATCGGTTTGGGTTACATTTATGCTCAAATTTGTATTAAATATCAGATTGTGAAACCAGAAACGACAGACCTGGATTTGATAAACGGGCTAGCCCGCAACGATAGAAAGGCGATAGAAACACTCTATCAAATGAATTTTGGAATGGTACAGTCCTTTATTATTAATAATAATGGAACTGCCGATGACGCCCGCGACATCTTCCAGGAAGCGATGATCTTGCTATATGAAAAAGCCCGTGGAGGGAATTTCGAATTAACCAGCAAAATCAAAACTTATGTATATTCCGTATGCAGGAGACTGTGGCTCAAACGATTACAACAACTTCAACGTTTTGGTACTCCGGTTGAAAGCCTTGAAGAGATTGTCCCGGTGGAAGAAGAATTAGAAGAACAGGACCGTAGAAACGAAGCATTTGGCGTCATGGAAAAAGCCATGAGCCACATCGGAGAGCCCTGTAAAAGTTTATTGGAGGCCTATTACGTACATAAAAAGCAGATGCAGGAAATAGCCGAGAGTTTTGGCTACACAAATGCAGACAATGCCAAAAACCAAAAGTACAAATGCCTCATGCGATTGAAGAAACTATTTTTTGCGCAATATAAAAACGGTAACTGAGATGGATGAAATACTATTACTGGACGCTACGGAACGTTACCTGAAGGGAGAAATGGGGTCTGAAGAAAAAAACCTCTTTGAACAACTTCGGAAAAACAATCCCGAAGTCGATCAATTGGTTGTTGAACACTCGTTCTTTTTACAGGAGCTGGATCGTTATTCCGGAATTCGTGAAACCAAACATGCGCTTCATGAAGTACATAATCAATTGATGCAGGACGGAGCCATCCAGGAACTTCAACTTTCTGCCGGTGACAAGGTTATCAATTTGTGGAAGCGTTACAAACGTACCATCACAATCGCTGCCTCTATTGCAGGTATCACGGCACTCTCCATCAGTGGCATGATGTTGCTGCTTGCACCCAAAAACAACACACAACAACTGTTGGAACTGGGTAAAAAAGTAGATCAATTGGAACGTATTCAGATCCAGCAAGACAACCAAATCAATACAGTTAAAAACAAACTGGCTCCCGGAACCGAGATTAAAGGTGGCGGATCCGCTTTCTTGTTCGACGGTAAAGGGTATTTGCTTACCAGTGCGCATGTTGTAAGAAATGCGAAAGGCGGTATTGTGGTATTCAATAATAAAGGTGATGAGTTCAGAGCTGTGATTGTTACCATCGACAAAACACGTGATATCGCTGTTTTAAAGATTGAAGACGCCGATTTCAAACCCTTGGCAACTGTTCCCTATGGAATTCGTAAATCTTCTACCGATATTGCTGAACCGATCTTTACATTGGGCTATCCCCGTAACGAAATTGTATACGGAGAGGGCTATCTAAGCGCCAAAACCGGTTTTA
>CANGQQ010000026.1 GCA_947456025.1 Chitinophagaceae bacterium
GAACGACTCCGCTCAAAGTGCCATCACTTTATTTACGACCTGGAAACCGAATGCAGTTTACAGATTGATTTTGAACCAAGCTTATGCTCAAGATGTTGCAGGCGGAGCACCCTTAAACAACGACACCTTGCAGTTCAGGGCCAAAGAAGAAAAAGAATACGGCTCCATCCGGATACGATTCAACAACTTAGACACTGCAAAACACCCGGTGTTGCTGCTATTCAAAAACAATGCACACATTGGAGCTTATCCCTTACGTACCAATGAATGGTACCAACGTTTGATCCACCCCGGTGATTATACAGCCCGAATCCTTTACGATGAAAATGAAAACGGCCAATGGGACGCCGGTGATTATTTTACCAAACCGCGTCGTCAGCCCGAACGCGTTCAAACCATCCTTACACCCATCTCCATCAAAGCCAACTGGGACAACGAACTGATGGTTGAATTGCAATAACCGGAGACCTTTGTTCGCAGAAGAATGAGTAAATGGAACCGGAGTCATCGGTAAGCTTCTTATTTTTGCACCATGTCTTTTTCTTCAACCTTACTGGAACAGGCCGTCAACGAATTCTCCAAATTGCCGGGCATTGGAAAAAAAACGGCCTTGCGTTTGGTATTGCACCTCGTAAAAAGACCGAAAGAAGAAGTTTCTTTGTTTTCGGAAACGATTGCGAAAATGAGAAGCGAAATCCGGTTTTGTTCGAAATGCCACAACATCTCCGACCAGGAAATATGCAATATCTGCAACAACCCCTCCAGAAAAAAAGAACTCGTATGTGTGGTTGAAACGATACGGGATGTGATTGCAATTGAGAGCACACAACAATTCAGCGGCTTGTACCATGTGTTGGGCGGAGTCATCTCACCGTTGGATGGCGTAGGACCTGATCAACTCACAATCGACTCCTTACTGAATCGTTTGAAAACGGATGAAGTGGAAGAATTGATCTTTGCGCTGAGCCCGAATATACAGGGGGACACTACCTTGTATTATATCTCCAAAAAACTCAAAGAATCATCAGTAAAAATCACCACCATTTCCAGAGGCATCGCTTTTGGTGGCGAACTGGAGTATGCCGATGAAATGACCCTGGCCCGTTCGATTCAAAACCGCCAACCGGTTGGCAGCTACATAGGCGTTAAATAGTCTTTTACCTAGTCATTATTACTTGTTTTCAATTAAAAAACAGGTTTTTGTTTGTTTAAGGCATCATTTTTGGATTACTTGAATCTTAAACAGAACGCTCACAACAATGTGATGAGTTTCTTTGTTTAACATTCAACATGAAACGCAGTATTCCTTATCTGATCGCCTTCACGATTCTATCAATTGCAGCCGCATACATTTGGTTGTTTATCTGGAACCCGGCACCTCCATCGATCGAAGAAACAAAAGCGATCTCAATTGATGCCGTAACCTTGTTCAATGCATTTAGTCAGAACGAAAAGAAAGCGAATGCCGACTATCTTGATAAAGTACTGCAGGTTCGGGGAGAAGTGACAAATATCACAACGAACGCAGATGGCATAACTGTTATTTTGCTTAAAACAGACGATATGATGTTTGGCATCAACTGTACGATGGAAGAAAAAAACAGCTCTATCAAGACAGGAGATCAAGTGACGTTAAAAGGTCTCTGTACGGGCTATTTGACGGATGTTGTATTAATACGTTGTCATACTCAAAACTAATATTCTATGAACAAGTTTGTGTTGACGTTTCTTAGCTTAACCATGGCGCTTTTATCTTGTACCCATAAGCCCGAGTTGGTTAATGGCGCACCACCTTACATTACACCGCCACCTCCCGGTGCGAATACGATCTGTTTTGAAACAGATGTCTTGCCCATCTTCGTATCCAATTGCGCAAAAAGCGGCTGTCATGATGCAATAACCCGAGAGGAGGGATTCCAGCTCGATAACTATGCCGGTATCATGAAAGGCATCAAACCCAACAATGCGGCAGACAGTAAACACTGGGAACTTATTATTTCTACAAGTCCGGGTGAACGTATGCCACCACCACCGGCAGCGCCTTTAACGGTTGCACAAAAAGATTCTATTTACAAGTGGATCATGCAGGGTGCCCCCAATACGACCAATTGTGCGAGTGCCTGTAATACCAATAATTTCACCTACTCGGGAGCTGTTGCCCCCATTCTGCAGTCCGCGTGTACGGGCTGCCATAGCGGTTCGTCGCCCAGTGCAGGTATTAACCTTACCACCTACGCAGACGTAGAAAAAGTAGCATCTAACGGAAGACTTCTGGGGTCCATCAAACACCAATCCGGATACGTACCGATGCCAACAGGAGGAAAATTATCTGATTGCCAGATCACACAAATCAGCAAATGGATTGACGCAGGAAAACTTAATAATTAAAGGCGCTCAAGAACATGATACAATCAAACAAGATTTCAAGAATAATTGACCGGCTCATACAATTGAGTCTGGTTGCAGGATTCCCGTTTTTTTTAACTTCCTGTTACTACGACAAAGAAGAGTTGCTCTACGGTATCAACAAATGCGACACTTCCAATGTATCCTACAACATACAGGTAAAAAGCACGCTGAATAATTCCTGTAACAGTTGTCATGGCGGCACGGCCTCCTCTGGTGGAGGGATCAAATTAGACGATTACGCCTCCGTTCAGGCACAAGTAACCAACGGCAAACTATTAGGCAGCATTCAGCACGCTGCCGGCTACTCCCCAATGCCAAAAGGTGCAGCTAAACTATCGGATTGTAAAATTGCGGAAATCAAAACCTGGATCAGAAACGGAGCCCTTAACAATTAAAACATCCCAAAATGAAAAAGATTCTCTTCTTACTTGTGCTAACCTTTTGTGCAGGAACAATCTTTGCACAAGACATCCACCTGACCCGAAACGGAAAGATCTCATTCTTCTCCCACACAGCAGTGGAAGATATTAAGGCAGAAAACAATCAGGTTTTTAGCTCGGTAAACACCCAAACAGGCGCATTGCAATTTCTGGTCCTCATCAAAGGTTTTCAATTCAAGAATGCCTCCATGCAGCAACATTTCAATGATGTAGAATACATGAACTCGACTGTTTATCCCAAGTCGGAGTTCAAAGGAACCATCAAAGATTTGAGTAAAGTCAATTTTTCAAAAGATGGCGTTTATCCTGTACAGGTTGAGGGAACCCTCACGCTTCATGGCGTTACCAATAGCATCCAAACCGAGGGGACCATTCGGGTAAAAAAAGGAAAAATCGAATCAGAGTCGAAATTTAAAATCAATCTCGCCGATTATAAAATTAAAATACCCTCCATTGTCACAGCAAAGATTGCAGAATCTGTAGACGTAACCATTCGTTGTTCCTACGAACCATACAAAACCAATCCCTGATCACATACTAATCTCATATGCAATTAAAACTCAGTTTGCTTTTGACCGGATGCGCCATGTCGTTCATGGCCTTTGCGCAGGATGTTGATCTGGACAAGATCGCACAGGAAGAACAACAAAAAGAGACTCAAAACAAAATCAATTATACCGAAGGCACGTTCCATACCACTCGTTTGATCAATGGTCATTCCATTGAGAATCTGGGCGCCGGCATTCTGGATATGAAAATCTCTCATCGCTTCGGACAACTAAACGGTGGTTTTTACCAATTGTTTGGGCTGGATAACGCCAGTATGCGCTGGGGGCTGGACTATGGAATCACACCCCGGCTGATGGTTGGCTTGGGGAGAAGCACGTATCAAAAACAATACGATGCATTTTTTAAATACAAGATATTACGTCAATCAGAAGGCGAACATGCAATGCCCCTGAGCTTGAGCGTTATGTCGTCCATCATGTTGAATTCTCTCAAATGGGAAGATCCCAACCGGAAGAATTATTTCACGTCCCGACTGTATTATGCATTTCAGATACTGGCTGCCCGGAAATTTTCGGAAGGAACCTCACTGCAAATCATGCCCACCATGATTCATTACAACCTCGTACGTAATGCCACAGACAAAAACGATCTCTTTGCTTTGGGAATAGGCGGACGTCAAAGAATCACCAAACGCGTGAGCATCAATGCCGAATATTACTATCAACTGCCCGGTTACAAAATGGCCGGCACATCCAACTCCTTCTCGCTGGGATTTGATATTGAAACGGGCGGACACGTGTTCCAACTTCATTTTACCAACTCACCGGGCATGACCGAGCGCACATTTGTGTCCGAAACGTTTGGCACATGGCCGCAAGGTGATATTCTTTTCGGCTTTAATATTTCACGTTTGTTCTCCATCAAAAAAAATAAACAGTAACAGCATACCTTCAGAAGAATCAGGCAAACGGAAGTATTTGCCGATGCTATCTGTTTTATGACATCTGATCGAAAGCTATCCGATCCCTTTTAAAAGGATAGAACATAGCCGTTTCGCTGCATTTCTTTGAGCAAACAGGAATTATCAGTATTGCATCTGTTGATTTACAGTCAATTCGGTTATTTTTGCAGTTCCAAAGGCGGATTTGTTTATTGTTCGGCCCGGATACAGAACTAATAAACGTCAACAAAACTCACACACCGGTTTTCAAAACGTTTAAAGGCTACCTGTCGAACAGTTCTCTTCAGCCGATCAGTTTACGATTAATGAATGAAGACCATGGGTATCAAACAAGCTCTCGAACAAAGAATTTTAATTATTGATGGTGCCATGGGTACCATGATCCAGCGTCATAAATTATCGGAAGCCGATTACCGCGGTGAGCGGTTTAAAGACTGGCCATCCGATTTAAAAGGCAATAATGACCTGTTAAGTCTTACACAACCCGACATCATCAAAGGCATTCATAAGGAATACCTCCAGGCCGGAGCCGATATCATTGAAACCAATACGTTCAATGCACAACGCATTTCAATGGCCGACTACCACATGGAAGACCTTGCCTTTGAAATCAATGTTGCTGCAGCGAAAATTGCAAAACAAGCTGTTCAGGAATCAGGGAAAGAAGCATGGGTGGCCGGAGCAATCGGCCCTATGAACAAAACCCTCTCACTGAGTCCCGATGTGAACAATCCGGGCTACCGGGCCATGAGCTTTGATGAAGCCATGAATGCCTATTATGAACAGGTACAAGGATTGGTAGAAGGCGGCGTGGATGTGCTTTTGATTGAAACCATCTTTGACACCCTCAATGCCAAAGCCGCCATCTTCGCCATCAAAAAATATTTTCACGATACTGGGCGACCGGAATTGCCGATCATGATCAGTGGTACGATTACCGATGCCAGCGGCAGAACGTTGAGCGGACAAACATTGGAAGCCTTTTACATTTCGGTAATGCATGCAAAACCCTTAAGCGTTGGATTGAACTGTGCGCTGGGAGCGCATGAAATGCGTCCGCATATTGAAGAACTCTCACAAATTGCCAATGCTTATGTATCGGCTTATCCCAATGCCGGCTTACCCAATGCAATGGGCGAATACGACGAACATCCGTCCGATACAGGTCATTACCTGGAAGAGTGGGCCAAGGAAGGATTTGTGAACATCGTTGGCGGTTGCTGCGGCACTACACCGGACCACATACGCCATATCGCAGAACATGTAAAGAATATTAAGCCCAGACACCTACCCGTTATAGAAGCCATATAAAGATTTTAACGTGAGAAATCCGGCAGGTGCCCCTTTCGGAATCAAATAGTATCAAGATGACAGCAATAAAACCTTTTTCGAGATTCAGTGGACTGGAACCGTTAGTCGTACGCCCCGAAACCAACTTTGTGAATGTGGGCGAACGAACCAATGTTACAGGTTCCAAGAAGTTTGCACGACTGATTAAAGAAAACAAATACGAAGAAGCACTCAGTGTGGCACGTCAGCAGGTTGAGAACGGGGCGCAGATCCTCGATGTCAATATGGATGATGCCTTATTGGATGGCGTGCAGGCCATGAACACCTTCATCAACTTGTTGCAAAGCGAACCGGACATCGCAAAAATTCCGGTGATGATCGATTCTTCCAAATTTGAAATCATAGAAGCGGGCTTGAAATGCGTTCAAGGGAAAAGCATCGTGAATTCAATCTCGTTGAAAGAAGGTGAAACTAAGTTCATCGAACAAGCTTCTACTTGTAAAATGTTTGGTGCCGCTGTGGTGGTGATGGCTTTTGATGAAACCGGACAAGCCGATACTCAAAACCGAAAAATAGAAATTTGCAGTCGCGCCTATAAGATCCTTACTGAACAAGTAGGCTTCGATCCGCAGGATATCATATTTGACCCGAATATTTTTGCTGTTGCTACCGGACTGGAAGAACACAACAACTATGGTGTCGACTTCATTGAAGCTACCCGAGAAATCAAAAAACGCATGCCGCTAACCAAAGTGAGCGGTGGCGTGAGCAACCTTTCCTTTTCCTTCCGCGGCAATGAACATGTACGTGAAGCAATGCACAGTGTGTTCCTGTTTCATGCCATTAAAGCCGGAATGGATATGGGTATTGTAAATGCAGGCCAACTGGTGGTTTACGATCAAATCGAAGAGCAACTAAGGAACCTTTGCGAAGACGTGATCCTGAATCGCAACAACGATAACAACGAAGCAACGGAAAAACTGATCGCATTTGCAGAAACCGTAAAAGCGAAAGGAAAAGTAGAAGTGAAAAACGAAGTGTGGCGGCAGGGAAGCGTTGAAGAACGACTCAAGCATGCGCTGATCAATGGAATTACCGATTACATTGATGCCGATACCGAGGAAGCACGCCAGCAATACGCCACACCGCTTGAAGTGATTGAAGGCCCTCTGATGGCCGGAATGGATGTGGTTGGTGATTTGTTTGGAGCCGGTAAAATGTTCTTGCCTCAGGTGGTGAAAAGTGCACGCGTGATGAAAAAAAGCGTGGCGGTTCTCACTCCGTTTATTGAACAGGAAAAAGAAGACCGCAAGAACGCACACCTTGCTGCCGGAACCGTCAATGAAGAAAGTGCGGGAGCTGCTAAGATTCTGTTGGCAACCGTAAAAGGCGATGTTCACGATATCGGTAAAAATATTGTGGGAGTTGTTCTCGGTTGTAATGGATATGAAATCAAGGACCTGGGTGTAATGGTCCCCACAGACAAAATTCTCGACGAAGCCGAAAAATTTGGCGCTGATATTATAGGTTTGAGCGGACTGATCACTCCTTCTCTGGATGAAATGGTGCATGTGGCCCATGAAATGAAACGCAGAGGAATGAAACAACCTCTTTTGATTGGGGGCGCAACCACTTCCAGAATGCATACCGCTGTAAAAATTGCACCGCAATACGACAACGGAGTTGTACATGTGCTGGATGCTTCCCGAAGTGTAACGGTTGCCGGAAACCTTTTAAGCAAAGACCAAAAGTCTGATTTTCTGAAAACCGTTGAAACAGAATACAAAAAACTGAAAGAAGACTTTGAAAACAAACGTCCCGTAAAAGAATATCTGTCGCTTGAACAAGCACAGCAAAACAAAACAAAAATAAACTGGAGTTCCTACCAGCCGGCAACGCCTTCTTTTACAGGCACACGTTCCTTCAACGGTTACAGTCTTGCAGACATCAGAAACTACATCGACTGGCAACCTTTTTTCATCGCATGGGAACTGCATGGAAAATTTCCGGCCATCTTAAAAGATGAGATCATTGGCAAGGAGGCAACCAAACTATTTGAAGATGCCAACGGCCTGCTCGATCGCATCATTGCCGAAAATTGGCTTACAGCCCAGGGCACACTTGGTTTTTGGCCGGCCAACAGTAACGGGAAAGATTCCGTAACCGTACTGGATGAACAATCCGGGAAGGGAGAAGTCATCCAACTTGAATTCCTGCGTCAACAGATCAAAAAAGCGGCCGGACAACCCAATGTTTCGTTAGCCGACTTTATTGCACCTACCGAATCCAACCTACAGGATTACATGGGCGCCTTCGCTGTCACCATTCAAGGTATCGAGACGCATATTCAGGCATTTGAAGCAGCCCATGATGACTACAACAAAATCATGTTGCAGGCACTGGCCGATCGTTTGGCTGAAGCATTCGCTGAATTATTACACGAACGGACCCGCAAAGAATTCTGGGGATATGCCCAAGACGAACACCTCAGCAACGAAGATCTGATTCGTGAATCCTATAAGGGTATTCGACCCGCGCCCGGTTATCCTGCCTGTCCGGATCACACCGAAAAATATAAACTCTTTCATTTGCTGGGTGGTCAGGAAGCTACCGGCATTCAGCTTACAGAATCGCTGGCGATGTATCCCGCCTCCAGTGTTTGCGGATGGTATCTGGCCCATCCCGAAAGCAAATATTTTGGCGTAGGCAAAATAGAAAAAGATCAACTGGAAGATTATGTGAAGCGCAAAGGATTCAGCGTTGAAGAAGGCACCAAATGGCTACGACCCATTTTAGAGTAACTTTAGTTGATCCTTTTAAGGATGCATCGCTTTGTAAGTGCGGTAGAACGAAAGTGCAAGACTGTCGGACACACCTCTGATCGTCGGACGGGAATAAACAGGGTACTTCAAGCCGCTGTTTACAAAATTGGCGATGCAATAGCCGTCGTTCGAAATCCAACCCATTTTATAAGTGTCGTGTATCATGAAAAACAAACCCTTCCGGGAAGTGTCGCCCAAAAGATCCACGCCGCCTCGTCCATAACGGATGGTCTGGTTTTTCAACCCTGCAATGGTGGGCAACAAATCCATGATGGAACACAAAACAGAATCTTTTTGCCTCCACTTCAGCTGCGGTTGAAAAAAGAGCAGGGGAACATGCAACATCCTTAATTCGTAACGATTCCAGTTTGTGCCAAACGCCGCGGCCGCATTACCATACGTACCATGATCGCCCACTATGATAAATAGTGTTTGGTTGTAATAGTTTTCCTTTTGCGCTGATTGAAAAAACCGATTCAGGCAAAAATCCAAATAACGAAGCGACTGCCATTCGGCTACACTTTCAAATCCCAGGTTTTCGATGTTAGAAGGTGGTGACTCCAGTACAAATCCGTTTTGTTGAGCTGATGAAGGAATGGTATACGGACGATGATTCCCGGAGGTTTGAACAACGGCAAAAAAAGGTTTCCGTTGTTGGCTAAAGACGTTGTTCGATTCTTGCAGCAATGCATCATCATCAATGCCCCAAACCGAGGTTCTTTCGCCGGGCAAATCCGATCCATCCAAAACCTGTATATCAGGAACAACATGATGCAGATAGCCTTTGATATCGGCCCAATTGCCTTCGCCACCCAGCAAGTAGAAGTTTGAATGAAAAGGTAACTCCGATGCGGCTGAAGGGTACGGCTGTTTCGGAATGCGGTGCGTTGCAAGGCTTTTCCAGTTGACGTCGGGTGTTCCTGAATATAGATTCCATACAGCTCTTGCAGTACCGTAATGCGGAGAAAAACAATGGGTAAACCATAACGATTGTTCCGAAAGGTTCTTTAAAAAAGGCGTTGTCGTAAGTGCGGGATTGCCCAAGCTTGTTTTATAAGAAGCCAACGATTCGGCCAGCAAAATCACAACATTAAAATCTTTGTTCACAAGGCGTTTAAAATCACCGGAGAATTCATCCATTCGTTTACCCCGAACAGTATCGGCAACAAACTGACTTTGATAACGAATGGAATCTGTATTGCTGACGGGAACAGGATGTTCATTTTCTCCATAAAAAAGACTGTAAAACAACGATTCAGCCGGGTTGAGCGCGAGAGCTCCATTTTGTCCGTGGGCATAGGCATCACTCCAGGTAAGGGGATATTTTTTCCAGGTACCCCAAACCGCATAAAAGGTGAGCAAGAGCAACATAAATCCTTGCAGCAGATTGAAATGATAGCCCTTCTGGAAATTACCTGCCAACTGATGAAATGCACGGGTCAACGTCAAATGAATCAATACAAGCATCGCTATCAGCCAGCCTGCTGGATAAGACTGCCACATCATTTTTAATGCAACCGGAAAGGGGCGCATCAATTCAAGGATACTGAAATTGAGTCGGGCATACGTGTATCTGAAATAAAAATAATCGATGACCAGCAGAACGAGTAAAGACGCAATTAGAAGATGATCGTATACATTTGTAATACGCTTTAAACGTAGTGACCCCGTATAGGAAGCCGTAGCGGAACCGACTAATACCGGAATGCACAACAAAACAGACCAACGCAGATCAAAACGGACGCCTGTAAAAAACAGGTGCCAGGTTCTTCCTACTGAGTCAGATGGTAACGAATACCAAAGCGATAACCTTGATAAGGTAAACAGCAACCAAACAATCAAACTCATCCAGACAAATCGCTGGCTGATAAAAATGAATTTCTTACGCATACAATGAACATCCGGACGATCCTATATTACTTTTTCTTCATTCAGGCACTCGTGGCTTGTCGTACCCGTACTTGTCAACCAAACCCGGAACAAGTGACGGATAACTACAAAATGGTCCGTACCAACGACACAAAAACATTCCCTTCAAAATTATGGCTGCACCGGACCAATACACTTTCCAAATATAAACAACACTTGACATCTTATTCAGGATTTGAACTGGATGTGAATATTGACACCTTGCTCCAACGTCTTGATGTATATCATCCTCCCGAAAAAACCAAGAACCTGAATTTCGAATCGTATCTTAAAGTGACCGGCTCCGGCAGTACGTATTTCTGGCTGGATCTAAAAAACCTGAAGCGATCCAACGCAAAACATGGGCTCCAAATATTGGAACAACTGAATGCCACGTATCATATACGGGATCGGATTGTGGTGGAGTCCCCGCAGGTTGAATTACTGGAACCGTTTATGGAAGCGGGCTATCATTGCGTTTGGTACCTCGTTCTTCCGAAATTTGATGGAACTTGTAAAGACACCGTTTATGCCAATCAAATCCTGAAACGATTTTCTCCCCAACTCATGGCACTGTCTGCCGAAGGTAAATACATACCAAGCCTGAATGCCTATTTCCCCCATTGTAAAAAAGTAACCTGGAGTACCCGGTTTTTGAACCGCTTGTTTACAAAGGAAAAACATCGGTTGCTTGCCGACAGCTCGGTTCTGATTGTGCTTGAAAAATAGTTCAAGTAAGAAGGTCTGCCTATCAAAAAGATTACTTAGTCTAAAAATTCACGACTTAATCACTTGCGACTTCAAATTCGTTTTTTTTAAATTTTTTTTCCGCGCCATATAATTGATCCCATTCTATAAAACAAACAACCCATCCAAATGGATGGGTTGTTTGTTTTATTCTTCTTTAGCGATCTTTTTCCGGTTGACAATAGGTGTGATTTGAACCGCACATCCGCCTCCGGCAGCAAGACGCAAATTCAAAGAGCGTCTGCTGTGAATGACGAATGATTCGATCGTATAGGCTTCAGGGTTGTCCTGCCAATGAGCGTCATCGGCATCACGGTAGATCTTGATCAAATAAGGCTGTCCGGGTTTTAAAAAATCAAGCGACACTTTAAAGCTTCTTGCATTTTCATCGGTCACTGCACCTATATACCAATGATCAGTTCCTTTCCCCTTACGTGCAACCACAACATAATCACCGGGCTCGGCCATCAAGTAGCGGCTTTCATCCCAATCAACCGGAACGTCTTTGATGAATTGAAACGCATCGGGTTTTGCATCATAATTTTCAATAAGATCGGCAGCCATTTGTAAGGGACTGTGAAATGTTACGTACAAAGCCAGTTGTTTGCACAGTGTTGTATGGACCCGGTTTACAGATGCCGGATCGAATTGATCCAGCTTGAGCCTAAAGATACCCGGTGTGTAATCCATAGGTCCTCCTATCAAACGCGTAAATGGTAGAATGGTTTCGTGCTCCGGAGGATTACCAACACTCCAGGCATTGAATTCATTTCCCCTTGCCGCTTCACAAGCAAGAAAATTGGGCCAGGTACGATGTAAGCCGGTTGGCCGTACCGGTTCATGTGCATCCACCATGATCTGATAGCGGGCCGCCTTTTCAAGTACCCGGTTGTAATGTTTCACCATCCACTGCCCGTCATGATGTTCCCCTCTCGGGATTACGCGGCCTACATAACCTGTTTTAACCAGATTCATGTTCATCTTTTGCATCAAACGATAAGCCGTATCCATGTGAAATTCGTAGTTGGTTGCAGCACCGGAAGTTTCATGATGCATCACCAGCCTCACTCCTTTTTGTTGTGCATAACGATGCAACGCATCCAAGTCATAATCCGGATAAGGTGTAACAAAATCAAACACATCTTCCTTCCAGTTCCCATACCAGTCTTCCCATCCACGATTCCATCCTTCAACCAATACACCGTCAAAACCATGTTCGGATGCAAAATCAATGTATCTTTTTGTATTGGCCGTCGTAGCGCCATGTTTACCGGAAGCCTTATCCCAGCTGCTTTTCCCCACGTGCATCTCCCACCATAAACCCACCATTTTCTGAGGACGGATCCAAGTTGAATCCGGAATCTTTGAAGGTTCATTCAAATTGAGAATCAGTTTCGAATTTAAAAGATCTACGGCCCTGTCACTGACCAGAATTGTACGCCAGGGAGTAACAGCCGGCGTTTGTAAAAAAGCAGCGTGACCTACAGCATCCGGAGTCAGCTTTGTTTGAAAGGTATAGGTCTTTTTATCGAGCAACAACTGCATGGCCGGATAATTGACGAGTGCCGCTTCATGGATATTGATATACAGCCCTTTGCTTCCTGTAAGCATTAAGGGTGTTTGAACAGCATGGGGAGCCACGGGTGTTTTCAATGAAATTTCTGAAAACGACTCGGCATTGGTTGCATCAATCTCACTCAGTGTTGTTGTAGCATAATAATATTCGTTGGTGTCATAATCACCCGGAATCCAGAAAGCCTTGTAGTTGTGTCCTAAATGAAACTGTGTGCGTTCTTCATCAATGATGAAATGGCGCAGGTTGGGCTGTTCCGGAAACTCATAACGAAACCCGATACCGTCATCAAATACTCTGAACAAAACATTCAATCGTCTTCCGGTTGTTTGTTGCTCCAGTACAACACGCAATTGATGGTATGTATTTCGAATTTGGTTGACTTCGCCCCAAACCGGTTTCCAGGTTTCATCATACATTAACGTATCAAATTGACGGATGATGAACTGTTCAGAAAATACGTCCTGATTTTTGAGTCGGAATCCCAATTTCGACCGGTTGATAAAAAGATGTCCCTTATAGGTTGCACTGTACATGGGCTCACCTTTCGGACTTACGTCCACTGTAACAACCAGATTTCCGGATGGAGAACTCACTTTTTGTGCTGTACCAAACAGGCTCAGTAAACATGTAGTCAACAACAGGAAAAGGAAAGGTTTCATTATTCTTGATTACAGAGTTATAAATTTGTTCCAAAAACCGTACTTACGAAATTAATCTATCAACCAATAGTATGCGAATAATCTCCTACAACGTTAACGGAATCCGTGCTGCCATCAAAAAAGGGTTTGTGGAATGGTTGCAAACGGATCCCGCCGATATCATCTGCCTTCAGGAAACCAAAGCACAGAAAGAAGATGTGGATCATGAAACATTTCACCGATTGGGTTATTACAATTACTGGTTCAGTGCACAGAAAAAAGGATACAGTGGCGTAGCGGTATTTACCAAGATCAAGCCCGATCATGTGGAGTACGGCAACGGCCATGGTCCGAGTGATGAAGAAGGGCGTGTTCTGCAACTGGATTTCGGGAACATCCGACTTATCAATGCCTATTTCCCCAGTGGTACGAGCGGCGAAGTGCGACAGGATTTTAAATACCAATGGCTGGATGAAGGATTGGAGTGGCTGAATCAACTCAAAAAGAAACATCCCCATCTCATTCTCTGCGGCGACTACAACATCGCCCATCAGGAAATTGATATCCATGACCCTAAGGGGAATAAAAAGTCGAGTGGCTTTTTACCGGAAGAACGATCCTGGATGGATCGGTTTTTTGAATCGGGATGGGTCGATACGTTTCGTGTCTTTCATCCCGAACCTCATCGGTACTCCTGGTGGAGCCAACGCTTTCCCAGTGTGCGGTTGAACAATAAAGGATGGCGCATTGACTACATCTGTACAACAGCCTCTTTACAAAACAAATTAAAAGACGCCGATATTTTCCCGGATGTAAAACACAGCGATCATTGTCCCGTTTATCTTGAACTGAAAAAATAATACCGCATGTTGATCTATAATGTAACTGTAAAAATCGAAACCGGCATTCATCAAGCATGGCTGCAGTGGATGAAAGAAGAACATATTCCTGAAGTAATATCCACTGGATGTTTTCTAAAACACCAAATGCTCCGTTTACTGGAAGTAGATGAAACAGAAGGTCCTACCTATGCCATTCAATACTATGCCGAAAACAATGAAGCATACCAACGTTATCTGGAACAACATGCTACCCTCATGAGACAAAAGGGATTTGACCGTTGGGGAAATCGCTTCATCGCATTTCGCAGTATCATGGAAGTCATTGCTTGATATTGAAAAATGTACAAACACAGTACGCCGTATGGGATCGCTTTGCAATTTTAAAACTAGCGACTTCCGGCACGTTTCTGCAATGCTTTCAGGCCAAGGATTAAGGCGAAATATACTTTGTTCTTTCGAATGAAAATAATTTTGCCAAACATGAAAAGCATCTATATTTGCTGCCGTTTAAAAAATAACTCACTATGAACAAAGCTGAATTAGTTGCAAAGATTGCCGAAGATGCAGGCATTTCAAAAACTCAAGCCAATGCTGCATTAGATTCGTTTACTGCTGCCGTTACAAAAACATTGAAAAGTGGTGACAAAGTGACCCTGGTTGGGTTTGGAACCTTCTCTGTAACAAAGCGTTCTGCACGTACAGGCCGCAATCCTCAAACCGGAGCAACCATCAAAATCAAAGCCAAAAAAGTGGCTAAGTTTAAAGCCGGTAAAGAATTAGCTTCAAAACTCTAACCTTTACATTTTAAAAAAGCAAGAAGACTTTGTGCTTCTTGCTTTTTTATTTTCTTATCTTCACGGTCTTATTGTTCAATTACTAAATTATACATCATGGGAAGAGGTGATAAAAAAACAAAGCGCGGAAAGATTTTCAAAGGATCTTTCGGAAAATCCAGACCCGCACGTGTAAAAAAGACTGCTGCAAAAGCTGATGTGAAAAAAGCCTGATCCGTCAGGTTTTTTTTGATCTTGCATAAGGCATTGTTTCAATGTATAAAGCCTGTACAAAGTGTACAGGCTTTTTTATGTGATTGTGTCTGAAGTGCAGGATTCTTAATGCCCCTGATCGTTCGAATGGCCCGAAGTGTTTCCAAATACTTTTTCCAGGTGGGTAAGTTTGTTCATTTGAGTTTCCAGCTTTTTTCCGGCCTGGGCCATCTCCTGAAGGTTTTGATTCAACTGCTCGAGATAGGCGATCTTTTTATCCAATTGTTGCTGCTGGAATCCGGCTTCACGATATTGGTCTTCGGCTTCCAGTAAACTTTGATTCAACAGTGAAATCTCTTCTACAAGTTCTTTGTTTTTCAACCGTAAAGTCTGTACTTCATGCTTAAGGATGGAATTGGCATCCTCCAAATCCTCATAACGCAAGACCGTTGATGGCGGCTGTGTCAACTGCTTTTCCACTTTGTGCAAGCGATCCTGTAATGCATTGAATTCCTCATAAGTGTGCTCAAGCTGCCGTTTCATTTCTTCCGCAACATCGGATTGTTCCTGCAAACGACTCAAAGCATCTTCCCGCTCCCGTAAGGTGCGTGTAAGTTGGTGAATTTTCAGTTGGAGTGACTCATTTTCGGCTTCCAGTTCCTGAAACCGTTCTTCGGATTGCTCGGCCGTTTCAACTTGCTGTAATAATTTCTGTATGCTTTCGTTTTGTTCATGCAAGTGATCCTGTGCCTTTTTCAATTGCGTTAAAAAATCACCGCTTCGCCGTTCAACGGGTTCCGGTCTGCTTTGTTGACGTTGAGCCGCTTGTTCATAAGAAGCCTGCATGGTTTCCAGTTGACTCAACAACTGCCTTTCGCGTTCTTTGGCCTTTTGGAGTTGTGTTTGAAGTTCGTCTTGTTCCTGCTGATGCTGTTCTACGTATTCGTAATATTTGAGTCGCCACTTCTGAGCCGCTTCATCCTGCTTTTGCAAATCCAGTTCGCTGGCTTCGAGCCCGCCGTTGCGAATACTCCACAGGTAATGGATCACAAAACCTATGATCAAAGCAATGCCTTGAAACAGGATAATTTCAACAATGGTTGTTTGGATGGCCAACGGTATGAGCAGCATCATGCATCTTAGATTTGATCAACCTACCGGTAAGCTCTTACAGGATCGGTTTCATGGGGTCAGGAATTCGTGTGTTGAGTTCATTCGAAAATTAATTCGGATGAACGGATCTGCCAAATAAGAAGGACAAAACTTTTCCCCAGTAATGTTAAGGCGTAACGACAGTGCCCACCTGTTCTCCCATCACCACTTTTTTGAGATTGCCCGGCTTGTTCATATCAAATACAATGATGGGCAATTTGTTTTCCATGCAAAGTGTGAAGGCCGTACGGTCCATGACACCTAGATTTTGAGAAAGGCACTCCTGAAATGTAATCGAATTGAATTTGGTTGCTGTCGGATCTTTTTCCGGATCGGCAGTGTAAATTCCATCCACGCGGGTTCCTTTCAAAATAACATCGGCATTGATTTCAATTGCACGAAGCGAGCCGGCGGTATCGGTTGTAAAATAAGGATTACCGGTTCCGGCACCAAAAATCACGACACGCCCTTTTTCAAGATGGCGTATAGCTCTTCTGCGGATATACGGCTCGGCGATCTGTTCCATTTTGATGGCGCTTTGCAAACGAGTGTACACGCCCACTTTTTCCAGTCCGGCCTGCATGGCCATTCCGTTGATGACCGTAGCCAGCATGCCCATATAATCACCGTGTGCTCTTTCAATACCGGATTCGGCCTCATTCATACCCCTGTAGATGTTTCCTCCTCCTATCACAACCGCCACCTCAACGCCCAGCTCGATAATGGATTTGATATCGGCGGCATATTGATTGATTACAGCAGGATCCATTCCAAAATTCTTATCACCCATTAAAGATTCACCTGATAATTTTAATAAGATCCGTTTAAACTTTGGGAGCATGGAGGTATTGTTTTTGAACGATGTGAGACGCGGCGAAGATAAAGTTTTTTAGCTGTAGCCACATCAACTCCGGGTGCAATTTGAAGATTCCTTGTTCACGAACCGGAACGGGGTCACAGCAGTTGTAAAGGAATGCTCAGCTGTAGATCCGATCAATAGCTTCCTTGTACTTTCCCTCGATCTTTTTCCGTTTCAATTTCATAGTAGGTGTCAGCTCACCGCCATCAACCGTCCATTCAGAGGCCAATAATTCAAATTTTTTCACTTGTTCAACATGACTGAACTGAACATTGTAGCCTTCAAGGATTTGTTTATACATTTCAATAACGGCAGGCATCCGAACCAGTTCCTGGTTAGAGGAAAAGACGATGTTATTCTGCTGCGCCCAGAGTTTGAGGTTTTCAAACGAGGGCACAATGAGTGCGCCTACAAATTTTTGATCGGGCCCCACCACCATCATTTGCTCGATGAATTTCGATTCTTTCATTTTATTTTCAATGGGTTGCGGCGCCACATACTTTCCGCCGCTGGTCTTAAAAATCTCTTTCTTGCGATCTGTGATTTTTAAGAATTTTCCATCTTCGATCATTCCAATGTCGCCGGTATGAAAAAACCCATCCGCATCAATGACCTCTTGTGTGAGATCGGGCCGCTTGTAATAGCCCATCATCACATTCTCACCTTTGCAACAAATTTCACCATCAGGAGCCAGTTTGACTTCCACATTCTTGATGACCGTACCTACGGTTCCAAAACGACGGCCGTTTTCCTTGTACCGGTTGACGGATATTACCGGTGATGTTTCTGTGAGGCCGTATCCTTCCATGATGACGATCTTACCCGCAGTAAAAATGCGCAGCAACCGAACCTGACAGGCAGCCGCTCCTGTTACAATGGCCTTCACATTACCTCCTAAACCCTCGCGCCATTTTTTAAAGATCAATTTATTGGCAAGTGCCAATTGAAGGTTGTACCACAGCCCCATGGATTTACCCACTTCATACTGACTGCCCAGATCCACCGCCCAGAAAAAGAGTTTCTTTTTCAAACCGGCAAGCTCCTGACCTTTACCCATGATGCGCTCGTACACTTTTTCGAGCAAACGGGGCACCGTTGTAAAAACAGAGGGTTGCACTTCTTTCAGATTGTCGCCAATGGTATCCAAACTTTCGGCATAGTAAATGGAAACGCCGTTGAACAGATAGATGTAGGTAACCATACGCTCAAAAATATGGTTGAGCGGTAAAAAACTCAATGCCCGGTCTTTGTCGGTGCAAAACTCTTCAAACACTTCCTGACAGGACAGCACATTGCTCAATACATTTTTGTGGCTCAACATCACTCCTTTGGGTGTTCCGGTTGTCCCTGATGTGTAGATAATGGTAAACAAATCGTCGTAGCCGATTTTGGCATTGATGCTTTTAAGCACCTCTTCGTCTGATGCCGTTCCCAGACTCAGCAGATCTTTCCAATATAAAGCGGACTGTAAATAATCGAAGGTATAGACGGCCTGTACAGATGGCGTATTGCTGCGGATCTGTTGTACTTTATCGTAGAGCGCCTGATCGGAAACGAATACCAGTTTAACCGATGCGTCATTGAAAATAAATTCCAGTTCGGGCAAAGCAAGGGTTGGATAAACGGGAACCAATACAGCACCTGCTTTTTGCACCGCCAAATCAAGAAACATCCATTCCGGACGGTTGTTGCCGATGATTGCAATTTTATCGCGTTGCTCAATGCTCATGTCTCCGGTACGAATGCCCAGATGAATGAGTCCGGCCGCGAGTTTGTCCGTAATCTGCTGTACTTCTTTTGTACTGTATTTATGCCAGATGCCGCCCACTTCTTTGGCCGCAAACATGTCGTCTTTTGGAAAATGGGCTAGCTGATAGTCAATGCAATCAAACAATCGTTTTGGAGTCATGGTAAAAAGTTTATCCGCCTGGGTGTCCAACGGTATAGGAAGTTAAGCAATTTTCGCATTGTTGCTACCTGTACCATACAAAAAACCCGGAGATGATTCCGGGTCCTGATTATTTTGTCTTGTAGTATTGTCCTGTCGGAACTTTGAAGAGCTTCGATTTTTGAAAATGCGAGAACTCCTTGTATTTTTCTGCATTCAAACGGGTCCAGTTTTCATAGGAAGCAAGATTACCTGCCGCTTCAAAGATCCACTGATTGTAGGCATCAAACATTCCTTCACGAAGCAGCTGACGGTGGTGTTCAAACAAACGAAACGGAAACCGGTCGGCGTATTGATCATACCAATCCAGAATAAAGCGTGTACGCAACATCGTTAGTGTCTCGGTTGTGATACCGGATTGGATGACAGAACTGTTTTGCTCCATGATGCGCGCATACCCCTCCGTAAATTCATTTTTTGTTTTAGACACCGGAGCTTTCGGATCCTGGATGTAGAATTTCTTATATGCTTCGAGTAATAAGCTTTTGATTTCGGCAGTCCGACTACTGTAACTTTCCATGTTGATAAACATTTCTCCATACACAATAGCCCAGATCTTATCGGTAGTGAAATAATAATAGCGTGTTGCAAAGTAATAGTTGCGTGCAAAATTGGGATCGTTCTGAATGCCCTGCTCCCATTGCTGGATGCAGTCGTAGTTTTTTTGTAGCCACAACAGTTCGCCGTACTCAGCATACAACACACCGGCATCGGGGAATTTCTTCAGGGCCTTGCGGTACATTTTTTCGCAATCTCTGATTTCTTCCAGCGCCTTGTACACATTGCCTGCAATCTGGAACACCTGAACATCCGCATCTTCCCGTTCGGTGAGGGGCTGTATGCTGGATTTGGCTTTGGCATAATCCCGCTGGTAATAATAGGTGAGCGCGAGATCTTTTTGGATGCTTAGATTTTCAGGGTCCTGCAAAAGAGCTTTGTTCAAAACCAAAACCGCATTGTTCCAATCGGAAGTACGCATGAATTGTTTTGCTGTTTCATGCAGTTGCGCGGCATTCGGCTCCTGTGCCTGCACCTGAAAGAGCACCAACAATCCGCAAAGCAATGCAATAAATTTCTGTTTCATGGTTCAAAATAAACTAAAAAGAGGCGAATACAGATTCGCCTCTTCAAAAATTACCGTTTTATTAAATTGATTCATAAATAAGATGCGTAAGAAGTCCATCCCGCAGTTTTGGTTCAAACCAAGTGCTTTTGGGGGGCATAACATTCCCGCTGTCGGCAATATCAAACAACTGTTCCATTGTTACGGGATATAGACTGAATGCGATTTTCATTTCACCGCTATCAACCCGTTTTTGCAGTTCCTGCAATCCGCGGATGCCTCCCACAAAATCGATCCGCTTATCGGTACGCTGGTCTTTGATGCCCAATAAGGGATCCAAAATTTTTTCCGACAAAATGGACACATCAAGAATTCCAATTGGATCGGGCGTCCAGCTTCCTTCTTTGGCCGTGAGCAGGTACCAGTTTCCGTCTACATACATGCCAAATTCGTGTAAACGGGCAGGTTTACAAGGTTCACTGCCTTTTAACTCGCAATGAAAATGCTGTTGCAACGCTTCCAGCAATTGCGTAACCGACAATCCGTTTAGATCTTTGACCACCCGGTTGTAATCCATAATCTCCAGCTCGCCGGCCGGAAACAACGTTGTTAAAAAATACATGCTGCCGGGTGTCGCTTCTTTGCCAAGTGCCTCTTTCACTTTTGCAGCGGAAGCGGCGCGGTGGTGGCCGTCGGCGATATAAGTTTGCGGCACTTTTTTCTTGAACAATGCAGAGATGGTTTTGATGGTTTCATCGTCATTCACAATCCAAACCGAGTGTTGTACACCATCTTCGGCAACAAAATCGTAAATGGGACTTTTTTCCTGCTTCCATTTCTCGATCAAAGCGTTCACTTCCTCAACATCGCGGTAAGCGAGAAATACATTGCCGGTTTGTGCGCCGGTGATGCGAATATGGTTGATGCGATCCTGCTCCTTTTCCGGACGTGTAAATTCATGCTTTTTAATGACATCGGAATCATAATCCTTTACTGCACTTCCGCATACCAATCCTGTTTGGCTGCGCCCGTTCATGATCAAGCGGTAGATGTAATAGCAGGACTTGTTTTCACGGAACAGTACATCCCGCTGCATATAGGCCTGTAAATTCTCCTTGGCCTTTTCATACACTTCAGGCGCATAGGAATTCATGTCCTCGGGCAGGTCAATTTCTGGCTTGGTGATATGCAGAAAGGAATAGGGATTCCCTCTTGCTTCTTCTTTTGCCTCACGTGCATTCAGCACATCATAAGGCTTGGATGCTACCTGCTTTGCAAACTGCGCCTGCGGTCGCAGGGCTTTAAAAGGAACGATTGTTGCCATAATATATACTTACGTAACCGGGTGCAAAGAAAAGGAAATTTGAGGGAACCTGCTGTGAAATCGCCGGAACCCTTATCAGCCGTGCTTTTGAGCGAATTCACGCAAGAGGCCAACCAGTGCCTCTACACTGCTGATTGGTAAGGCATTGTACAAACTGATCCGAAAACCGCCCACACTCCGGTGCCCTTTTACTCCATACATGCCGTTTTCCTTGCACAGGGTTAAAAATTCTTTTTCCAGTGTTTCATCCGGCATGGTGAACACCACATTCATCTTGCTCCGATCCTGTTTCTCGACGGGAAGTGTAAAGACCGGCAAGGACTCCAGTGTATCGTAGAGTAATTGGGCTTTTGCCTCATTACGCTGCTCCAGCACAGCAATACCGCCTTCTTTTTTCAGCCAGCGAAGCGTCAACAGCACTACATAAACCGCAAATACAGGAGGTGTATTGAGCATGCTGCCTTCAGCAATATGATTCCTGTAATCCAAAATTGAAGGGATCGTACGTTGAACACGACCCAGAATCTTTTGATTGACCACCAACAGATTCACACCGGCAGCACCCATGTTCTTTTGCGCACCGGCATAAATGAGATCAAATTTTTGAAAGTCCATGCTGCGACTGAAAATGTCACTGCTCATATCGGCCACCAGAGGCACCCCGCAATCATAGGGAATCTGATGCCACTGTGTACCCGCAATGGTTTCATTGGTGGTGATGTGCAGGTACGCCGACTGTCGGCTGAACTCTAATTTTTTGGGGATCGTTGTATAGTTGGAATCCTTTGCGGATCCTGCAATTTCAACGCCACCAAACAAACGGGCTTCCTTGATCGCCTTGTTACTCCAGGTGCCGGTTTCGGTATAAGCCGCGGTACCGTCTTCATTCAATAAATTCATGGGAACCTGCATGAACTGTGTTGTGGCACCTCCATGTAAAAACAACACTTCATGATCGGGACCCAACTGCATCAATTCTTTAACCAGCGAACGGGCTTCGCTCATGACTGCTTCAAACGGTGGTGTACGATGCCCGATTTCCAACAGCGACAAGCCGCTATCGTTGAAATTAAGAACAGCTTCACTGGCTTGTTGCAGCACTTCGGCAGGTAAGATCCCGGGACCGGCATTGAAATTGTGTATCATCGGAAAAAGCAC
>CANGQQ010000027.1 GCA_947456025.1 Chitinophagaceae bacterium
GGTTTCTGCGCATTTTTTATAGAATCAATTTTAGTGAGATCGGTACTGAGCCATAAATCCATCAATTGACCGGCACGTATGCGAATACCCAACCCTTCTTCATCTTTTGCCGGTGGACTTTGCTTGACAATAAAGGCCGATGCGGTATCTTTTACAGGTCCTATCAAAACTATTGCTCCGGTAAGCAAACCGCTGGAATCCAATAACAACTTCGCATCCCGGTAGGTGAGTCCTTCCAGATCGGGCACAGGGATGTCCACATTCTGAACACCGGCCCCAATGACTAAACTGATACGACTGCCCATTGGTATGGGTGTTCCCGGCTCAATCTTTTTCCCGTTCCATTGCTGTTCTAAAATTGACCCAACTGCAAAATCGGGTTTGTAAACCGTATCGCCGAGTTTCAATCCTAAAGTTTTCAGTTGAAGTTCTACACTTCTGAATGTTTGTCCAACAAAATTAGGCATGGGTAACTGGGGAGGTAAAGCCCTGTTGATCGTAAGATAAATAGTGCGGCTGTATTTGACCATTTCGCCCGGCTCCGGAACTTGCCTTACAATCGAAAGACGGGGTAAACTATCATAAAAAACGCTGTCCTGTACCTCTACCTCAAAGCCTTGAGATTCAAGAATTTTTTTAGCCTCTTCAACAGAACGACCTTTTACGGCAGGAACCTTTTGATACTTGCCGTGCAGTGTAATGTTATCGAGGAATTGAAAAAACAAGAACATGACCGAAAAGGAGATCAAGAGGATGACCAACAGATTGACCCAAATGGAACGATGTGTGATAAACTTAAACACGTTTCTGATTATTTGCCGAATATCGGAATAAAAGATGATTTGAAATTAGAGAATCTCATCGAGCAGCAGGGAATAAAAATACGTTAAATCCCATCCCTTTGCACGCACCTGTTGCGGAACGATGCTTGCTGCACTTTGTCCGGGTACGGTATTGATTTCAAGCATGAAAGGTTGCTGCAAGGCTTCGTTATAGATAAAATCAATACGAATGATGCCACTGCAATTAAACAGCTGATAGATTTTTTTTGCCGCTTCACTTACGTTCCGATAGATTTCATCGGTTGCCTGAGCAGGCGTAATTTCATCGCTTTTGCCACTGTACTTCGCCTCAAAATCAAAAAACGCCTGTCCTTCATGAGCTTTTACTTCCGTCATGGGTAACGTAATGATTTCTCCCTTGCTTTTGAACACGCCAATCGTAAATTCTCTTCCCTGGATCATTTCCTCAACCAAGACCTGCTCATCAACCCCAAAGGCTTTTTCAATAGCCTCCTGAAGGTGAGCCGGATCTGTAACCTTACTCATTCCAATACTGCTGCCCCCATTGTTGGGCTTTACAAAAACCGGCATGTTCAAATGAGAGGCCACTGCTACCGCATTCCACTCAGCGTTTTTAAACAAATGAACACTTTTCGCAACAGCTATTCCGGAAAAAGCAGCTACGGCAACGGTATAGCGTTTGTTGAATGTAATCGCCGATGTGGCTGCGTTACATGAGGTATACGGTATGCCCAGCATATCGAAATAGCCCTGTAGTTTTCCATCTTCACCGGGTGTGCCATGCAATCCGATGAAAACTGCATCAAAATGAATCTTTTCACCTTGAAGGGTGATCGTAAAATCGTTACGGTCAACTACAATTGACGATCCGTTTTCTCCCCTGTAATACCAACCCTCCTGACGTATATCGATTACATATACATCATACCTTGATGCATCTAAATGTTGCTGTATGGTAATTGCACTTTTATAAGAAATTTCTGCTTCGCCAGAATAACCGCCTGTGATTAATGCAATTCGTTTTTTCATGTATTCATTTTTTATGTCAGATGTTAGAGCCTGAAGCCCCTTCTCATTGAATATCGAAATGGCGCTCGGCTTTATCCTTTTTAGATGTTCAATTACGAAATAGAATTTACTGAATTAAATCGGTTTCTCCGATTCCCTGATTCCCTGAATCTGCCACTAATTTCCATTGCCCTTTTTGCTGTTTCCAAACCGATAAGTAGGTTCCTTTCAGTACTGTATCCCCGGTTGCTACTTGATACAACCCATAGGTGTAACCCAAATCGGAGGAAGCTGCAATTTCGCCGCCCGTTACGTTCCAGGATAGTTGAAAAGAAGTGTCTTCCTGCGCCGATAAAAATTTAATCACATCTCCATCCAGAATGGGCGCATAACCGGGCCGGAGCAAAACAGCTTCATCAGCCAGAAAATGGAAATAGCCTTTTTTCATTCCCATTTTCTGACAGGAATCCGAAAATGCACGATCGGTTTGAATCAGCGACTGTAAAGCCTGGTCCCGTAAGTCACGTTGCTCCTTTGATTGTTGATCGTTATCATCGTTGCAGGCCAAAGTGCAAGAAAGAATAAGCATCAAAAATGAAATGCGCTTCATAGTCGTGCAAGATAAAAAAGAAAGGTGAAGGAAATCAATCCCTCACCTTTTCGTACGCAGTATTTATAAGATCCTGTATAGAACCGGAATCTTGTTAAATGTGTAATTTGTCTTTTTTAGCCAACAGTTCGTCCACTGTTTCTTTATATGTTTCATCCGGAACACAGCAGTCAACCGGACAAACAGCGGCACACTGAGGCTCTTCGTGAAAGCCTTGACATTCGGTACATTTATTCGCTGTAATGTAGTACGTATCCATACTGACTGGCGCGTTTTTCACTTCGGCATCAACAACCGTTCCGTCCATCAACGTATACGATCCTTTTACGGAAGTTCCATCGGCAATTGCCCACTCAACGCCACCTTCATAAATCGCATTGTTGGGACATTCGGGTTCGCAAGCCCCGCAATTGATACATTCATCTGTGATTTTTATAGCCATAATTTTAGAATTTTAGGGGTCTGAATCAATTACTTTTGCAGTTCAAATGTAAATCAAAGCATTGAATGAATCTTCAGGAACGCATAAAAATTTTAACGGAGCTCGGAAAATACATTTTATCCAATGACCCTGCGTGGCAAACAGCCAAGCAAGTTGCGTATCAGAAAAATCCGTGGTTTACCGAAGCATTTGTGGATTTATCTGCAACGCATATCGCAACCCAATTTTTAACGGAAGAACATCTCGCCAAGTGGGCCCGGCATTATTTTCTGGATGATCAAATCACACCCCGTACCGTTGGAATTGTAATGGCGGGGAACATACCGCTTGTTGGTTTTCATGACTTCCTGTCTGTTTTCATATCCGGTCACAAACAACGGGTTAAATGCTCTTCCAAAGACCAGATTTTACTGGAACATTTAATCCACAAAATGGCACAATGGAATCCGGCAGTCCGGGAAAAAGTTGAATTGGCTGAAATGCTGAAAGACTGTGATGCTTATATTGCCACCGGGAGCGATCACACCTCCCGTTATTTTGATTATTATTTTGGACGCTACCCTTCTGTTATCCGAAAAAACAGAACATCGGTTGCTGTACTGAACGGCAACGAAAACGAACAGGATCTGGAATTACTGTCTGATGACATCATGCAATATTTTGGGCTTGGATGCAGAAATGTTACACAAATTTTCGTTCCTGGAAACTACAACTTTGTTCCTCTTTTGAATGCCTTAAAAAAATACAGCTATTTTTTTGACCATCATAAATACCGCAACAACTACGATTATCAATTGGCCATCTATCTGATGAACAACCAATACTACATGACCAATGATTGCATTGTAATGGTAGAAAACAACAATCCTTTTTCTCCCATCGGAACCTTACACTATTCTTATTACCAGACACAAGAAGAAGTGCTTCATAATCTTACAGGAGACGAACGGATCCAGGCGATTGTCAACACAAAACACATCCCTTTTGGACAGGCCCAAAAACCACAACTTATGGATTATGCAGATGGGGTTGATCTCATGCAGTTTCTCCTAACCCTTTAGACAAGAATTGCCAATCATTTAACGGTATAAACTGATGCCCGTTTTTTTCCCACCCGAACATGTAAGAGCCATTGGTTAAAAGGAGGTACGGTACGGGTACGGATAAATGATAACGCAACACTTGTTCCAACTCTTTATCACGCAGATCCACTTCCATAGACTTGCATTCAACAAGTATCCTGGGCTGATGGTCTTCATCATAAATCAAAATATCAAACCGTTTTTTAATCCCGTTCAAAAAAATCTCCTTCTCCACACTTATAAGAGCAGCAGGAATTTGTTGTACCCGGACCAGAAACTGAATCACATTCTGTCGTACCCACTCTTCGGGCGTCAGGCGTACCCACCTTTTACGAATACCATCAAAAATGTATTCTTTACCCTTGTCTTCCCGAATCCGGAATGTATTTGAAGGAAAAGATACTTCTAACATATTTCAAATGTAAGAAAGATGACAACGTCACACTCAAATTGAAGTTTCATGTTCTATGTACAAAGCATGAATGACCGTTAACAATTCTCAAAAAATAGCACTGAGCAGATGAAAATCCAGTATATTTATTGACAACCAACCGGATTTCTGTTTGCTTAAACCATAATATGAAAACAAAAGATGAAATTGTAAAAAACTGGCTTCCCCGATATACCGGACAGCAACTCAACGATTTTGGCGATTACATTTTACTGACCAATTTCACGCAGTATATTAAAATGTTCGCTGTATGGAACAACGTACCTGTCATTGGAGAAGACAAACCCATGCAATGTGCAACTGCAAACAGAATCACCATCATCAATTTTGGGATGGGTAGTGCTACCGCTGCAACGGTCATGGATTTATTAAGTGCCATCCGTCCAAAAGCCGTGTTGTTTCTTGGAAAATGCGGCGGATTAAAACTCAAAAATAAAATTGGCGATCTGATCTTACCCATAGCTGCTGTTCGTGGTGAAGGAACGAGTATCGACTATTTCCCTTCCGAAGTACCGGCACTTCCCTCTTTTGCATTGCAAAAAGCCGTTTCTACAACCATTCGTGATTATGAAAGCGATTACTGGACCGGAACCATTTATACAACCAACCGCCGTGTTTGGGAACATGATGAAGAATTCAAGTCTTACCTTGAAAAAATACGTGTCATGGGAATTGATATGGAAACGGCCACCATTTTCACTGTTGGCTTTTACAACCATATTCCAACCGGCGCTTTGTTGCTGATAAGCGATAACCCCATGACGCCGGAGGGTGTAAAAACCGAGATGAGCGATAAACTTGTTAACGAAAATTTTATCGAAAAGCATTTGAAAATCGGGATTGACTCTTTAAAGCAACTGATCAATAACGGTCACACAGTAAAACACCTTCGGTTTGAGGAATGATGACTACGCTTTTAAACATCCGGGAACTGAACATTTCGTTTCAAGTCGACAACGTTGATATACCGGCTGTAACCGATTTAAACTTCTCGGTCGATCGTGGAGAAACCGTTGCCATCGTAGGCGAATCGGGTTCCGGAAAATCTGTAACGGCACTGTCCATCATGCAATTGTTAGCTCCCAATGTCCACTATAACGGAGGAACGCTTACGTTCCAACAAAAAGACGGCCGTTTGGTTGACATTTTAAAATGTACATCTTCACAACTGCAACATATCCGGGGTAATGAAATTGGCATGATTTTTCAAGAGCCCATGTCTTCGTTGAATCCCGTTTTAACCTGTGGGTCACAAGTACAAGAGGCTCTGCGGGTACATCAACCAATCACATTAAAAGAGGCAAAAAGTAAAACAATCGATCTCTTTGCTAAAATGGAACTGCCTGACCCTGAAAAAATCATGAACCGCTACCCGCATCAATTGAGCGGAGGACAAAAACAAAGAGTCATGATTGCAATGGCGATGTGTGGCAGCCCCTCCTTGCTGATTGCTGATGAACCCACAACGGCTTTAGATGTTACCGTTCAGCAATCCATCCTCAAGCTGATGAAACAACTCCAGCAGGAATACGGCATGGGGCTTTTGTTCATCACCCACGACCTTGGTATTGTACAGGAAATTGCCAACAAGGTAATCGTCCTTTATAAAGGATCCCTCGTAGAACAAGGTAACGTAAACGAAGTTTTTCAGCAACCGCAGCATCCCTATACAAAAGCCTTGCTTGCGTGCCGCCCCGTTCTTTATTCCAAAGGACAACGCCTTGCGCAGGTTCGTGATTTTCTGACCCCCGATCAGTCAAAAATTGACTCCCTATCAGTTCCAGTTGCACCTATCGCTACTAGCAATCTGGAAACGACAGAACCCTTTGCTGCCCTACAAAATGTAACGGTCCGTTTTCCCGGCACTAAACACATTTTTGAAAAAGCTGTCGATTTTTTGTATGCCGTAAAGAACGTTTCATTTGAGATCGAAAAGGGAGAAACCGTTGGTCTTGTGGGCGAGAGCGGTTCAGGTAAAACAACTATCGGCCGATGTTTGGTTGGACTGACCCGTCCCTCTGCAGGATCCGTTTTTTTCGAGGGAAAGAACCTCTTTGAAATGCCTGAAGCATCCTTGAAAAACTTCCGAAAAAAAGTACAAATCGTTTTTCAAGACCCATACGCTTCCCTCAACCCACGAATGAAAATTGGAGAGATGTTAATGGAGCCGCTTCTGGTGCACCGTTTTTATAACGACCGAAAACGAGCCCGGGAAGCCGTGGTATCCTTACTCGAAAAAGTACATCTCAACGCCGATTCTATTTTTCGTTATCCGCATGAATTCAGTGGTGGTCAAAGACAGCGTATTGTTATAGCACGGGCTCTGGCACTGCAGCCCTCATTAATCGTTTGGGATGAATCTGTTTCCGCTTTGGACGTGAGCGTGCAAGCTCAAATTCTGAATCTGCTCAACGAGTTGAAAAAAGAAATGGGTTTTTCTTCCTTATTCATCTCCCATGACCTGTCGGTTGTTCGCTACATCAGTGACCGGATTCTCGTAATGAAAGAAGGCCAAATTGTTGAAAGCGGCACAGCCGAAGACGTTTATCATCATCCCCAAAATGCATATACTCAAAAGCTGATCGATGCCATACCCGGGAAAAAGGGTCTTCCTACGCTAAAATTTTAAAAATACAACTCCCTTTTCCCTACCTTTGCGACTTTTAGAAAAGCAAAAGGTGCAAGCCCGGTGCCGTAAGACCAGGTTTGAACTTGACTTCAATGCATTACAGCACCCGCGTTTGTAATCTTTTGCTCAAAATCACAAACGCAGTATGAAATTATCACAGTTCACATTTGATCTACCACTGAATTTAATTGCACAAAATCCAACCAAACAAAGGGAAGACAGCCGTTTAATGGTGATTCACCGTAAGACCGGACAAATTGAAAACAGAGTTTTTCGTGATGTCATGGAATACTTCGATGATAAGGATGTTTTTGTGGTGAACAACACCAAAGTATTTCCTGCCCGTATGTATGGACGCAAAGAAAAGACCGGTGCAAAAATTGAAGTGTTTCTCCTTCGTGAACTGAACAAGCAAAATCGTTTGTGGGATGTAATCGTAGACCCTGCACGTAAAATTCGTGTTGGCAACAAACTGTATTTTGGCGACACCGAAGATCTGGTTGCTGAAGTCATTGATAATACCACTTCGCGTGGACGTACCATCCGTTTTCTTTTTGATGGAAGTGATGAGGAGTTCCGCAAAGTGTTATACGCAATGGGCGAAACCCCACTACCCAAATACATTAAAAGAAAACCGGATGAAGAAGACCGTGAGCGTTACCAAACCGTATTCGCCAAACACGAAGGTGCCGTTGCAGCTCCTACAGCCGGACTGCATTTTAGTCGTGAACTGATCAAGCGCTTGGAAATCAAAGGAATTCGGTTTGCAGAGATTACACTTCATACCGGATTGGGAACGTTTCGCCCGATCGAAGTAGAAGATCTCAGCAAACACAAGATGGATGCCGAATATTACAACATCGATGAGTTTGCATGCAAGGTGGTAAATAAAGCAAAAGAAGGGGGCAATCGGATCTGTTCTGTAGGCACTACAACCATGCGTGGACTGGAAACTTCTTTCACCGCTCAAAAATTATTGAAACCCTCCGAAGGATGGACCAATACATTCATTCATCCTCCTTATGACTTTAATATTGCAGATTCGTTGATCACCAATTTCCATTTACCCAAAACCAGCCTGTTGATCATGACCTGTGCATTTGCCGGTTATGAATTGGTCATGGAAGCCTATAAAAAAGCGATCAAAGACAAGTATCGTTTCTTCAGTTATGGAGATGCCTTACTTGTAATCTAATTTTTTAACAAGTTCAGCAACCGTTTTTTTGATCGATTCTACTGATTGACGATCAAAAGCTGTTGCTGATTTTTTTATACCATCGTTATGAACCGAATCATTAAAAAAACAGCCAAGGAATCCTTCATCGTCATGACTGAACTTGTTTTACCCAATGACACCAATACGTTTGGGAATCTGATGGGAGGACGTTTGATGTACTGGATGGACATTGCATCTGCACTGGCTGCCAGCAAACACTGCAACGCTCCGGTAGTTACTGCTTCGGTTGATAACATTTCGTTTGAAAACCCCATTAAACTGGGCAACACGGTTCACATTGAAGCAAAAGTTACACGAGGATTCAATTCATCAATGGAAGTCCACATGAACGTTTGGGGTGAAGATGTTACACAACAATACCGTTACAAAAGCAACGAAGCCTATTTTACATTTGTAGCTTTGGATCCAAACGGAAAACCACGTCCGGTGCCTGAACTGGTTCCCGAAACAGAGGAAGAACAAAAGCTATTCGACAGCGCGCTCCGCCGTCGTCAAATACGTTTAATTCTGGGAGGTAAAATGAAGCCCGATGACGCAAACGAATTGAAAGCGTTGTTCATAAAAGAATAACCACTTTCCGTTTTGTATAACCGTTATGCGAAACCGGTTTAATCTATCGGTCGCTGTGCCACGTTTGAATTGAGGAAGCTTCTTGGAGAACAAGCCGTCAGGACTTGACGGTTTTGTCGGATGCAATCCGGTGATGCCGGCCTTTTAACATGTATTGTTTACTTTGTTCGATTGCATCCATGACCTGGTTTAAAATTTCCTCCACAGGCGCATTGTAATCAATTTCAAGAGGATCTTTAATGGTTACCGACAGCACCGTTCCTTTCTTTTTAAATTTCAAACCCTTTTTATTAAACGCGCGCCAAAAACCACTGATGACAATTGGAACAACGATGGGCTGGTTTTGCTTGATGATGTAAGCCGTTCCTTTTCTACCCGGGGCAAAAGGCTTCGTTGTTCCCTGCGGGAAGGTGATGACCCAGCTTGTATTTAATGCGCGCGCAATTTTTCGGGTATCACCCGGATCTAAGCCTCGTTGTGTTTCTTTCCCTTCGGTACGCCATGTGCGTTTCACGGTTATGGCTCCTGCTTTTGCAAACAACTTCGTCAGCCAGTTATCGCGCATGGTTTCGGCAGCCGCTACATAATAAATTCTTGTGATGGGGTTGAGTAAATAATAGGGAACCCCTAACCCTTTGTACTTGCCCCACTTGGCAGCGAAGAAAATATGGAGAAATGTTATAACATCTGCAAAATAGGTTTGATGATTGCTCACGAACAACACATTCCGGTCGGGCAATTCTTTCAACTTTTCTGCACCCGTTACGTTCAATTTGTTGATGAGAGCAATACCCGGATAGGTCACAGCACCTACAACTCCATAAATAATACGTCGTGTGAGATTTAAATTCTTTATACGCTCAATTGCTTTTGACATATGGCACCTGCTGTTCAAATAGTGGTCGCAAGATAATAATAAAATTTGCTTGAAGCGCAGGTCTCCGGAAGAGGTTTGTCATTCAAGCTATTTACTTTTGCCGGATGCAAATCAACACAGTCATCTTCGATATGGACGGCTTATTAATTGACAGTGAGCCCTTTTGGCAAGAAGCCGGTAAGGAAACACTGGAGTACTATGGAGCATCCCTCAACGAAGACCAGTATCAACGTACTACAGGATTGAGAACGGAAGAGTGGATAGATTTCTGGTTTAATTATTTTCAGCTGGATAAAAGCAAAGCTCCGGAAGCCACGGAAATAATCATTCAAAAAGCCATCGAAAAAATCGGTCAAAAAGGGCAACCCTTTGATGGTGCAACAACCATCATTCAAACAGTTCAGGAACAAGGATTTAAAACGGGACTTGCAACATCTTCTCCTCTGGCTTTAGTAAACGTAGTACTGGAAAAACTGAACCTGAATCAACCCTTGGATGCCCTTACTTCAGCAGAAAAACTACCCTTCGGAAAACCGCATCCACAGGTCTATCTCAACTGCGCTGAGGCCTTGAACGCAAAACCGCTTGAATGTGTTGCCTTTGAAGATTCTTTCTTCGGGATGATTGCAGCAAAGGCTGCACGTATGAAATGTATTGTCATCCCCACTCCTTCCGACTTTCATGCATTGAAATGGAATGCGGCTGATCTAATTTTAGAAAATCTGCATTCCTTCAAAATCGAACAATTAAACCGAATGCAATAGCGTTGAAAAGTGGTTATTTAAACGCATTGAATCCCGTAACATCCATACCGGTAATCAGCAGATGGATATCATGCGTTCCTTCATAAGTGATGACACTTTCAAGATTCATCATATGACGCATCACAGGATATTCTCCGGTGATACCCATTCCGCCCAGCATTTGACGGGCATCCCTGCAAATGGATGTTGCAATTTCACAACTGTTGCGTTTTGCCATACTTACCTGTTGCGGTGTCACCTTGCCTTCATTCATAAGAACTCCCATCCGCCAATTGAGCAACTGCGCTTTGGTGATTTCGGTAATCATTTCGGCAAGTTTCTTTTGCTGCAATTGAAAGGCGCCGATGGGTTTATCAAACTGAATTCGTTGCAGACTGTATCGTAAGGCGGCATCATAACAATCCATTGCAGCACCAATAGCACCCCATGCGATTCCGTAACGTGCTTTTGTGAGGCAACTTAACGGTCCTTTCAATCCTTTTACATTGGGTAAAATATTAGCTTTCGGAACTTTAACCTGGTCAAATACCAGTTCGCCGGTTGCACTGGCACGCAAACTCCACTTGCCATGTGTTGTGGGTGTAGAAAACCCTTCCATCCCTCTTTCAACAATCAAACCACGAACAATACCTTCTTCGTCTTTGGCCCATACTACAGCAAGTTGTGCAAAAGGCGCATTACTGATCCACATCTTGGAACCATTCAACAGCACATGATCGCCGGCATCCTTGATCGTTGTTAACATACTTCCCGGATCACTGCCGTGATTCGGCTCTGTAAGACCAAAACACCCAAGCCATTCACCGCTTGCCAATTTGGGTAGAAATCGCTTCCGTTGTTCTTCACTTCCAAATTCATAAATCGGATACATGACCAACGATCCTTGCACGGAGGCCGTAGATCGAACGCCACTGTCGCCACGTTCCAATTCCTGCATCATTAAACCATAACTGATATAATCGAGTCCGCCTCCCCCATATTCTGATGGCACTGTAGGACCAAAGCATCCCAGTTCGCCCATTTGCCGGACAATTTGTACCGGAAATTCAGCCCTTTGTGCATAGTCTTCGATGATAGGAGAAATTTCCTTTTTAACATACGTGCGTACCGTATCCCGAATCAGTTTGTGCTCATCCGTCAACAAATCATCCACTAAAAAATAATCCGGACTTTGAAAGAGATCTTGCTTTACAGACATATGGCTTTTTTAAGTAAAACAAATGTACGAACCAACAAGGATATGCTCTAAAAACTTAAATAAATCCTGCTCCTTTCATCGTTGGAAAGATCCTATTTTTACGCCGGTAACTTTTGTCCATAAATCTTGTGCATATGCGTCAAAACACATACAACTACCTTGCTTTGGGGGACTCTTATACAATAGGCGAGAAAGTGTCGTTGAAACAAAATTTTCCGTATCAAACGATCCGGTTATTGAAAAAAAGGAAAATCCATTTCAATGAGCCCACGATTGTTGCCACTACCGGATGGACAACCGATGAACTGCAAGATGCCTTAACAAAAGTGCGCCTTGCCCTTCCTTTTAATATCGTAACACTCTTAATAGGCGTCAACAACCAATACCGGGGACGAACAGTTGAGGATTATACACCGCAGTTCACCCAATTGCTGGAACAAGCTATCTCTTATGCAGGGGGCGATGCCACACATGTAATCGTTCTAAGCATTCCCGATTGGGGCGTTACGCCTTTTGCAAAGGGAAGAAATCGCACCAAAATTGCTAAGGAAATTAATGCTTACAATGCTGTCAATAAACTGATTGCCAAAAAATACGGTGTACACTACATTCACATCACGTCCTTGACGCGCCAGGCAGGCAAAGATCTTTCTTTATTAGCGAAAGACCGTCTGCATCCATCGGCGAAAGATTACAGTCGCTGGGCAGAGAAAGTAGCAGCTAAAATTGAAACTATTTTAACGAAGTAAGATACCCTTCCATTTCGGTTGCATAGTCTTTGGCAACAGCTGCTGCTACCGTGGCAAAATCAGCACCGGATGAAGCATAAAGGATGGCTCTGCTGGCATTTACCAGCAAACCACATTCTTTATTTAAGGCCTTTTCCGAGATTTCTTTTAAGCTGCCACCCTGAGCTCCTACGCCCGGCACAAGCAAAAAATGATCGGGTATGATGGAACGAATATTAACGAATGCTTCAGCCTGTGTTGCTCCAACAACAAACATCAAATTACCGCTACTTCCCCATCCGGATACGGTTTTAAGAACACGTTCATACAGCAAATCAGAAACAGCTCCTTCTTCCATGTTCTGTGACTGTAAGGGCTTCAGTTCAAAATCAGCTGCCCCCTTGTTGGATGTGAGCCCTAATACAATAGCCCACTTACCCTGATGCTGTAAAAAAGGTTTTACACTATCCTCTCCCATGTAAGGTGCAACAGTAACGGCATCAAACGGTAAGGTCTCAAAAAAAGCACGGGCATATTGATCAGATGTATTTCCGATATCGCCACGCTTTGCATCAGCAATTTTGAAATGTGTTGAAGGAATGTACCGTACCGTTTTCTCCATTGATTCCCATCCTTTGACACCCAATGCCTCATAAAACGCCGTATTGATTTTATAACTCACACAATAATCAAGTGTGGCATCGATAATGGCCTTGTTGAATGCAAAAACCGGATCCGGCTCAGACAATAAGTGTTTAGGGATTTTTGTAAGATCCGTATCTAATCCTACACAGAGATAAGTTTTCTTTTCAAAAATTTGTGCTGCCAGTTCGGAACGTGTCATGAAACAAAAATACAGTTTGATTGAATTGAACGATTGATGGACTTATGATTTCAAGTGAGCAACGATTTGCTGATGCAGGGCATCATCATCCCAACGTTGCTCAATCGCTGGATCTTGCATGTATTTCTGCATGATGGCCTCTTGCTCCAATCCCCTGCGTAACGCCTCGCTGTAGCGTACTTCCGGACTGAAGGTTACCAGAGAATAGGCCGGTACCCAACGGTCGGGAAATTTCTCATGCAAGCGGGCTTCGATCTTTTTTTGTAAGAGAAATTGGGGATCCGCTGTTTTGTCGCGCATCTCAGTGAAATTATTGATCGCAAGATCTGCAATAGCATCCCCATCGGGTTTACGCAACATCTGGTATTGTTCGAGAATGACCGACCAGTCCTCATCATATTGTTCGATCAGTTGGTCAAGTATCCGGCAATCTTCAAATCCGCAGTTCATTCCCTGTCCAAAAAACGGCACGATGGCATGTGCGGCATCTCCAATCAACGCAAAATAATCTTCCCTTACCCAGGGATGACATTTGACCGTAACCAAAGATGAAGTTGGATTGTGAAAGAACTCGTGCAGATAATCTTTCATTATCGGAACAGCATCCGGAAAGGTTGTTTCAAAAAACTGTTGCACTTTTTCGCTGGTGTCCAAATGCGCAAATGAAGTTGGACCCTCAAAAGGAAAGAACAAGGTACATGTGAATGTCTTATCCTGATTGGGCAAGGCAATCAACATATAATCTTTACGTGGCCAAATATGAAGTGCATTAACTTCCATTGCAAATTCACCATTTGCAGTTGGCTGAATGGTGAGTTCTTTATATCCACAGTCAATATAAAACTGCTGGTAATTGAACCGGTCCTGACTCAGCATATGTTGGAGTCTTGCTGCTGAAAAAGCACCATCGGAACCAAAAATTAAAGAAGCTTCTGTATGAATGGTTTCGGACAATTCGGTGTTGTAAAAGGTAATTTCTCTCGTACTCCAGTTCACGTGTTCACAACGATGATTGAAGAAAATTTCAACCCCGTGTTCTTCGGCAAGATCCATCAGTTTCATATTCAGCGTACCTCGGGAAACCGAATTGATGAATTGCCCTTCTTTCCCATAAGGTTGATACGAAAGTGTTCCATCGGCATGATGGATGGTGCGTTGATGCATGGGAATTGAAATCTCCCGGATTGCATCGGCCAGACCAACTTTTTCCAACGCCAGCAAGCCACGATCACTCATAGCCAGATTGATGGATCGGCCTGCGCTCATAGATTCTTTACGCATATCACCCCGCCGTTCGTAAATACGAACGGGATAGCCCCTCTTGGACAGATAAATCGACAATAACGATCCCACAAGTCCGGCCCCTATAATGACTACTTCTTTCTTCATAATCGAAAAAATTATGCGTTGTTTAATGTGCTTTTAATGATTTCAGAAAATCGCCAAACATCTTCATATGAATTGTACAGAGGAACCGGTGCAATCCGAATGACATTTGGTTCTCTCCAGTCGGCAATGACACCTTGCTTCGTAAGTGCTTCAAAAATCGACTTCCCGTTTTTGAGCATCAGTAGTGAGACTTGGCATCCTCTTCGGGATTCGTCGGCAGGCGTTAGGATTTGAATCAGTGGTTCCGACTGCCCAACATTGATTTGTTGCATCAAAAAATGCGTATAACCTGAGAGTAATTTTCGTTTGGCATGAATCCGCTCCCAGCCTGCCTCTTCAAAAACATCCAGTGAAGCCTTATGGGCCGCCATGGATAAGACAGGTGCATTGCTCAATTGCCAGCCCTCGGCAGTAGGAATGGCCTTGAAGCCTTTGTCCATTTTGAAACGCGTCTCTTTTTCATACCCCCACCACCCGGCAAATCGGGGCAGATTTATGTTGGTTGCATGCCTTTCATGAATATAGACTCCCGATACACCTCCAGGTCCGCTGTTCAAATATTTATAGGAGCACCAGGTTGCAAAATCGACATCCCAATCGTGTAATTGTAATTCAATATTACCAACAGCATGAGCCAGATCAAAACCAACGATTGCTCCTGCCCGGTGTCCTGCCTTCGTAATTGCAGGCATGTCAAACACCTGACCCGTGTAATAATTAACCCCGCCCATCAAAACCAGAGCAAGATGATCCTTATGTTGCTCAATGGCAGTCACAACATCCTCCTCACGTATGATCGTTTCGCCGGGTCTTGGCGCGATTTCAACGATTGCATCATCCGGAGAAAATCCGTGGTAACGAACCTGTGACTCCAGTGCATATTGATCGGAAGGAAATGCTTTTGCTTCACAAATAATTTTATATCGTTCAGTGGTTGGTTGGTAAAACGTAACCATGAGCAAGTGTAAGTTGACCGTCAATTGATTCATGGCAACGACTTCCGAGGTCTTCGATCCTACTACCGCAGCCAGTTGTCGTGATAAAATCTCATGGTAAGGCATCCACGGATTTCGTGCATGAAAATGTCCTTCAACGCCCAATTGCGCCCAGTCTTCGAGTTCCTGTTGAATGTATTGAGCCGTTCGTTTGGGCTGCAATCCCAGTGAATTACCGGTAAAATAAATCACATCTTTTCCCTGCAGTTGCGGTATATGAAAAGTGTTTCTAAAAGAACGCAACGGATCTTGCTGATCGAGACTTTGCGCAAATGATAAGGTATCCTGATTATTCATCTTATTTTGAAAATTGTATTTTCTATAACGTTCGGACCATTCATTACGCAACCGTTGCAATCACTTTCAATTCAATTGCAATGGGTGTTGGTAAACTTTTTACTTCTACAGTTGTCCTGCATGCCTGTACATCACTGAAATATTGAGCATAAATTTTGTTATAGATAGGAAAATCTTTTTTCATATTGGTTAGAAAAACTGTGACATCTACCATTTGATCCCAACTGCTTCCGCTGGCTTCCAAAACTGCTTTTACATTGGCAAATACGGCATGACACTCAGCTTCAATGTCATAACTTATAATTGTCCCTTGTTCGTCCAGTACAAGTCCCGGAATGGAGTTGTCAGCAGCATTACGCGGTCCGATGCCGGATAAGAACAACAGATTCCCTACACGCCGTGCATGCGGATACGCACCTAAAGGCTTCGCCGCATTGGATGTATGAATGATTTTTTCGCTCATAGTTTTGTATTTTTTTTCAATTCGTATGTTCGTGATTTCAATCGTTTCGCCTCTAAGGATGTGAACAGACTCAGCCAAAGTGGATGCAAACATTTTTGGGTTCGGTAAAAAAACGGAGCGCTTCCCATCCACCTTCCCGTCCTACTCCACTGTTTTTCACACCTCCAAAGGGTGTTCTTAGATCCCGTTGCAGCCAACAGTTTACCCAAACAATTCCAGCCTCCAGTTTGGCGGACAACCGATGAGCTCTTGCCAGATCGGAAGTCCATACGGTAGCAGCCAATCCATAGGAAGTTGCATTGGCCAGTTCCAGGGCTTCGGCTTCTGTTTCGAAAGACTGCAATGTTACAACCGGACCAAATATTTCTTCCTGATTGGTTTGACAATTGGGACCCAGTCCTTCCAGAACTGTAGGTTGAATGAAATAGCCGTTTTCACAACGCCCCTTCGGTTGTATGCTGTGCCCCCCGATCAAAACAGTTGCGCCTTCTTTACGTGCCGTTTCGATACAACGAAGAATTTTATCGTAATGTACTTTGCTAACGATCGCACCTTGTCTTGAGGCCTCCAGCATAGGATCGCCCACTGAAAGACGTTGCACTTTTTCCAGAAACGCCTCCTTGAATTTAGAATAGACCGATGCTTCGATCAAAAGGCGCGAACCACATAAACAAATTTCACCCTGATTGCTGAAAGAAAGTCGAACGACCTCATCCATTGTTTTTTCCCAGTCACAATCCGCAAAGATCAGAGCAGGATTTTTACCGCCCAGTTCCAGTGATAATTTCTTAAACTTGGGAGCGGCAATTCCGGCAATTCGTGCACCGGCGGCTGTACTTCCGGTAAACGAAATAGCTTTTACATCCGGGTGTGTCACAATTGCCTCACCTACAACCGGACCGCTTCCGTGAACAATATTCAACACACCGGAAGGCAATCCGGCTTCCATACAAATTTTTGATAGCAGATAGGCCGTTGCCGGTGTTACCTCCGACGGCTTAGCTACCACACAATTCCCCGCTGCCAAAGCGGGTGCTATTTTCCAGGTGAAAAGATAGAGCGGAAGGTTCCAGGGAGAGATGCAACCTACAACGCCAATGGGTTGTCGCAAAGTGTAATTGATTGCACGATCTTCCATTGCATGACTTTCGGATGCAAAATGAAGAATGCCGGTAGCAAAAAAACGAAAGTTTGAAGAGGACCTCGGAATATCTACTTGTTTACTGAGCCAAAGAGGCTTCCCGTTATCGTTTGTTTCGGCAATGGCCAGAAATTCAAGATGTTCTTCAATCAGTTCCGCTATACGGTTCAATATCCGAAAACGTGTCTCGGAGGAAGTTTTGCTCCAGGACGGAAAAGCTTTTTTTGCAGCTGTTACAGCCAGTTCAACATCTCTTTGTCCGGACTCCGGAGTTTGTGCGTACACCTCCCCTGTTGCAGGATTGTAGTTATCGGAAAACGTTCCGTTTAAAGGAGCAATTAAGTAACCGTCAATATAATTTTCCAGATGGTATGGAAGTTCCAGTTTCATATTTTACAAGCAATTCGTATGACAATTCAATCAAGATTCAGCATCAGACTAGATACTTCCGGTTCTGCCACCGTCAACCGGTATACTTACGCCATTGACATAAGAAGCCGCCGGAGAAACCAGAAATACAGCTACAGCGGCAATTTCAGAAGGCTCAGCAAAACGTTTCATTGGAACTTCCTCAAGCATGTGTTGCTCAACCGATTCAACGGAAGTCTGATTTTTTTGAGCGGTATTGGCGATCAATGTTGACAGTCGTCCGGTTCGTGTTGCCCCGGGAAGTACATTATTGACCGTGATGTTGAAAGCACCCAATTCATTGGCCATCGTTTTAGCCCAACTGCCTACCGCTCCTCTGATCGTGTTCGAAACGCCTAAATTTTTGAGTGGTATTTTAACCGAAGTTGAAATAATATTTACGATACGTCCATATCCTGCTTTCTTCATGGAAGGAACAACAGCCTTGGTTAATATATGATTGCAGATCAGATGCTGATTGAATGTATTCAGAAACGCTTCTTCCGTGGCGTCGATGATTGGTCCGGCAGCAGGTCCTCCGCTGTTGTTCACCAGGATGTGTACCGTATGATTTTGCATGTAGGTCGTAATGATGGACTTCAATGCTTCGGGATTGGAGAAGTCGGCAACAAGATATTCGTGTTGCTGGCCTTGTGTAACATCCAGTTCGGATAAAACGTTATTCAAAGCCGCTTCATTTCTCGCCAACAAAATACAATTTGCGCCAGCAGATGCCAATTCGCGGGCAATAGCCAGACCAATTCCTTGAGTACTTCCGCAAATAATTGCGTTTTTTCCGATAAGGGATAGATTCATAAAGTCAAACCTACGGCAAAAAGTTGTAATTTTTCGCCCTCAATCATTAACAATAAAGCTTGCTATATGGCCGTAACTGCTCCTTTCAATCTAAAAAAATGGATTGACGAACATCGTGATTTATTGAAACCTCCTGTTGGAAATCAATGTATTTACAAGGAGGCCGAAGATTTTATTGTCATGGTGGTAGGCGGCCCTAATTCACGAAAGGATTATCATTACAATGAAACGGAAGAACTTTTTTATCAACTCGAAGGCGATATCGTTGTAAAAATTGTTGACGACGGAGTTCCAAAGGATATTCATATACGTGAAGGCGATATGTTTCTGTTACCTCCACGCACCCCTCATTCACCCCAGAGAGGTCCTAATACCGTAGGATTGGTCATCGAAAAAGTGCGTAAAAACGAAGACGACGGGTTCATGTGGTTTTGTGAAAAATGCGGCAATATGTTGTACGAAGAAAAACTACATGTGAGCGATATCGTAACCCAATTGCCTCCTGTAATGGAAGGCTTCTATTCTTCCGAATTAAAACGTACCTGCTCGAAGTGTGGTGCAATCATGCAGCCGCCTGTAAAGAAATAAGACGCTATTTTCATCTCAACTGATTGAATCTTTTTCTATGATTCCGAAAATTGACATCCATACCCATATCATGCCGGAAAAAATGCCCAACTGGACCCAAAAGTTTGGCTATGGCGAATTTATACACCTGGAATATTGCAACTGCAAGGCCTGCATGATGAAGGGTGATAAGTTGTTTCGTGAGGTGGAGGACAATTGCTTTAAAGAAGAAGTCCGCATAAAGGATATGGATGCCACCAATGTAACGATACAGGTTTTATCTACCATTCCTGTATTATTTAATTATTGGGCAAATCCGGCCGACGGACATGAGACCTCCCGGTTTTTCAATGATCATCTTGCTGAAACCGTTGACCGTGAACCCAAACGATTTATTGGAATTGGAACGGTGCCCTTGCAGAATATCGACAGAGCCATTACCGAAATGGAACGATGTGTATCCGAACTCAAAATGCCCGGTTTACAAATAGGGAGTAATATCAATGGAAAAAACCTATCGGATCCGGAATTTTTCCCTTTTTGGGAAGCGGCCGAAAAACTGGGCTGTTCCTTATTTATACATCCATGGGAAATGATGGGCGAAAATCAAATGCAAAAATATTGGTTGCCCTGGCTGGTTGGAATGCCTGCCGAAACAGCGCGTGCCATCTGTTCGCTTATTTTTGGAGGTGTTTTTGAATCTTTTCCCAACCTGAGGGTGGCATTTGCACATGGAGGAGGTTCTTTTCCGTTTACGATCGGACGAATTGAACACGGATTTGATGTTCGGCCCGATTTGGTTGCTATAGACAATCAAAAATCTCCACGTTCTTATATCGGTAAATTCTGGATCGACAGTTTGGTTCATGACCCTAAAACGTTGGAATATTTAATGGATATTATGGGCCGGAGTCAGATCTGTTTGGGTAGTGATTATCCTTTCCCTTTGGGTGAACATCATCCCGGAAAAATGATTGAGGAGATGCCATTGAATCGTGAAACCAAAGAATTGCTGTTGTATAAAAATGCAATGCAATGGCTGGGAATGAAAGAACAGCATCTGGAACCTTTTTAGGTTTCGTTCAAAGATCCCGATACAGATCCGGATAGTCTGTAATGAGTCCGTCAACACCCATACGTTTGAACCTTTCCATGTCGTTCTTATTGTTAACAGTCCAGGGTATGATTCGCATCTTTTTTTGATGGCATTCTCGGATCAAGTCGTCATCTACCAGACTGTAATGCGGACTGTATACAGAGGGTATAAATCCGAGTAGCGAAACAATGGCGTCCATGTTTCGGCGCTCCCCTTCATCCACTAAGACGGAAGTATTAATGGAAGGATGTTTCTGATGGAGGTATTTCAACGTGCGAAAATCAAAGGATTGAATGACCACTCTTTTTTCCATTTTTTTGGAACGAATCACTTCCATCAACAGGTCTACAAACTGCCCGGGCTCCGGGTGATAGATACCATCCCCTGGCGGAAGACATTTGGTTTCAATATTGAAATATGGTAAAGGCCTTGAATGTGTTTTCATATAATTCGTCACACGATCGAACACATCAGACAACAAGGGTTTTTGTGCCGGAAGTTTTTGTTGATATGGAAATCGCGGATGATCACGCATTCCTACATCATAAGTCTGAATTTGTTGATAAGTCATCCGGAACAGATTGATGGATCTTTCCTCAGCCTCTGTTACAGGTTGGCCATTAGGGTGAGTGGCCAGTTCATGACTCATCCAGGGCTCATGCGAAACCACAACTTGAAGGTCCCCTGATATCACGACATCCAGCTCCAGGGTGGTAACCCCCAGATCCAATGCTTTTTCCATTGCCGGCCAGGTATTTTCCGGCAGCAGCCCCCTGCACCCCCTGTGCCCTTGCAAGTCGAATTGCATATGCTCTTTTTTAGATGAATGAAACGGACAATGTCTAAAAGTCCGGCACTGCAGGAAAAGCAGTGCAAATACCAACGGTACAAAAAGGAACCCGTTCTTAATCATAACTCGCAACAGTTCCTTTGAAGATACATGAATTATAAAAAGTAAAAAAGCCGTAAGCGGCACCCCTCCTGTTCCGGCCTACAAAATTCCGGTCAAAGCGCTGCCAAACAGTGGTAAATATGCGGTATAAAGTAGTACGTTAAATCCCTTTCACTTATCTTCGCCGAAATTTTTGCGATATGAATCTCCACGAATACCAAGCAAAGGAATTACTGAAAAAATACAATGTACCCGTACAGGAAGGATTTGCCTGCGGAACTGTACACGAAGCCGAAGAAGCTTACCGTCAAATCAAGACGCATTACGGCAGCAGTTTTGCTGTTGTAAAAGCCCAAATTCATGCGGGTGGTCGTGGTAAAGGAGCGGTAAAGGAAACAGGCATCAATGGTGTTAAAGTAGGTAAAAGCCTGGAAGATATCAGCAACTATGCAAAAGGAATTCTCGGAGGCACGTTGGTAACCATCCAAACAGGTCCTGCCGGAAAATTAGTAAACAAAGTGCTGGTTGCTCAGGATATGTATTACGATGGCCCCAGCGAGCGCAAAGAGTTTTATCTTTCGATTCTGCTCGACCGTACCACAAAGCAAAATGTGATTATGTACAGTACCGAAGGCGGTATGAACATTGAAGATGTGGCTCACGACACACCTGAAAAAATCTTTAAAGAGTGGGTCAATCCGGCGGGTCCGCTTCAGGCCTTTCAGGCAAGAAAAATTGCATTTAACCTGGGACTTAGCGGAAATGCATTTAAAAACTGTGTCAAATTTGTAACCAACCTTTACAACGCCTATGTAGGTCTTGACTGCAGCATGCTCGAAATCAATCCGCTTTTTAAAGCATCTGACGATAAGATCATTGCAGTAGACTGCAAGATGAACATTGATGATAATTCACTGATGCGTCATCCTGATATTGAAGCCATGCGCGATATTTCTGAGGAAGACCCTACAGAAGTTGAAGCCGGAAAACACAACCTGAACTTTATCAAACTGGATGGCAATGTGGGCTGTATGGTAAACGGAGCCGGATTAGCAATGGCTACTATGGATATGATTCAATTGAGTGGCGGTATGCCTGCGAACTTCCTGGATGTAGGAGGTACGGCCAATGCACAAACCGTTGAAGCCGGTTTTAAAATCATTTTAAAAGACCCCAGTGTAAAAGCCATTTTGATCAATATTTTCGGTGGTATCGTGCGTTGCGACCGCGTTGCAGCCGGTGTTATTGAAGCATACAAATCCATTGGAGACATTACGGTCCCCATCA
>CANGQQ010000028.1 GCA_947456025.1 Chitinophagaceae bacterium
GGAGAAGGATTCATCATGCAAAAGCTGGAAGGCGACGGACTGGCTTTTGTACATGCCGGCGGACATGTGTTTGAGCGGGAATTGCAACCCGGCGAACTGTTGAAAGTGGACACCGGATGTATTGTAGCCTACACCCACCAGGTGGACTTTGATATTCAGTTTGTGGGCGGCATCAAGAATACCATTTTTGGCGGAGAAGGTTTGTTTTTTGCCACTCTGCGCGGGCCCGGCAAAGTGTGGATTCAAACGCTGCCCGTATCGCGACTTGCCAGTCGTATTCTTTCTTACGGCACCTACAAACGTAAAGAAGAAGGCAGTGTTTTGGGCGGCTTAGGCAATTTACTGGATGGAGATGGGTACCGTTAAACCATGACCCGATCTTGCAAAGCCGCCGGAATGTATCGGCGGCTTTTTTTTGGACCTCCCTGTAAAAAGATTATTTTTGAAAGCAACTACTAAACCGAATACACCTGATACAACCTTCTATAATTCTGCAACCGGCAAGTCTGGAACCGAATCGGAAAGATGCCGGGAATTTTAAACTACAACGGAACAAAGAGATAAAATATAATACGAAACTGTTTACAGCAACAGTTTCGGTAAGCCTTCCGGATTTGGACGGATTACCGAAACGTAAACGTTTAGAGTTTCGGGGATAAACGAGTTATAGGGCATTGTAAAATGACGACACAACATGACTGAAACGAACAAAATAATAAAGCAAAAAAATCCAGTTTGGTTTAGACTTCTAAACTTGACTTTTTTATTGCCTTGTCTTGTTTGGCCACTTGTGTTTTTTACAACAATTTTCTTCTTCGACAATCCAAAAAACTTTTTCCTGACAGTTTTATTATTCCTTGCGGTAAACGCTTATCCATTATACTTAATAGGCTTTTTGTTGCTCAATGCGAGACTTTTTAGATGGAATAAAATAATTGCGACAATTTTGCCAATTGCATTTAGTTTGACATTTATTGTGACTGCAATACAATTTGTTGGTGGACTGGATAACATTAAAAAGCTCTGGACGCAAATAAATTCAAAGCAAGATACTTCAGTAGAACAAAATCAATTATGCTGCGGCTTTACAAAAGACTCGACTAACCTTTATTACAATGACACAATTTTAAAAAGTGCTGACCTTAATTCGTTCAAAGTTTTAAATTTCAATTGGGCAAAGGACACCAACTCGGTTTATTTTAACGGCAAACCCATTCCGACTATTGACAGTAAAACTTTTCGTTATTTAGACTACCACTATGCTATTGACAAATCGAATGTATACTATGACGACCAAATTATTGAAGGTGCAGACGCTACAACATTCAAACACATTGACGGAACACAAGACGGCAAAGACAAAAACTTTTGCTATAGGTATGGTGAGAAAGTTGACTGCAAAGTATTATTGACAGATGAAGAATAGAAAAACAACGCCCTATAACAGCACCTACAAGAAATTGACGCTCATGTTGGCGTCCCCGCCAACATGTTAATCAATCAATGCATAATTCCTATCGTTGTTGGCGAGGACGCCAACAACAGCACCAACACGGAACGAAGTCTGCCACTAAGCAAAATTGCTTATTTTGCAATCATGAACAATCACTTTTTCAAAGCAATCCTGTTTTCATTTTTAGTTGTAAGTGCTTCCTCAAAAGCTCAAACCTTTTATGGTTATGTAACGCCGCAGTTTCAAAAAATCAAAAGTGCTTCCTTTAATAAATTCATTACCGGCTACGAAGCGGTTCAAAAAAATCAACTTACAGATGGCCGCGTGAAAAGCGGTACAGGAACTGGCTTTGCAATTGGAATTGGCATAAGCAATGCGCCCAATAACAACAATATTTTTTCACTGGAATACTCCAGAAGCAGCGACCAATATACCGCCGCATTTGTACAGGGTGGTGTTCGGAAATTTGCTCTGCAAAACAATTATATATCTTTCAATTTCGGGTTTCCCATTGGTGATGTTGAAAACGATGCTTTTTTGATCGTAATGCCTGAGTTTGGTGCCGGACTCGGAAATGCAATTGTTGTTTCATCTTACAAACAAGGTGCTACACCCGTAAACTCTTCTGCACTTGACGGGCGCTACAAATCCTTTCATGGCAATTTAATGGGAGGCGCTTCTGTTATTTTTAATTTTGGCGGAGTGGGCTTAAAAGCGAGTGCCCGCTATAATTTACCGATGTTTCCAACCGGACTAAAAGACAAATCAAAACCCTACGGTACCGATCGTTTGCCGGTTGACTACAGCGCATGGACCGTTAACCCCTCCGATTACATGGGCTCGGAAGTCAAAGACGATTTCAAGTATTTTCAATTGGGACTGGGTATTTGTGTACTCCTGAATTAAAACACCGTTCGTATTCCCCTCACAAAACTGTGACGCTCATGTTGGCGGGGACGCCAACAACAGCAAGAATGTTCTTACTCCTCTTGATGCTATTGTTGGTATCCCCGCCAACAAGTCAAACAACTCAAAGGCCAATTGCATTTCATGCCTTACAAGTTATTTGTACCTGAAAAGCTGCTATTAGCTTCAACCCTTGTTGTAGAAAACCGTAACCAATATTGCTGATCGATGTTTGCGAGTACACGAAGAATAGCAAGGCTCACCATATCAAAACAATATCCCTTATTTATTGTTAGTCTTCAACGATGATCATTAAGGTATAAACTGCCGAGTGCGATCAACGTATTGAAACTTATTGCTGCAAATTTCCGCATGGATCAAAAAGACATTGACAGAATCATTGAAATGGCCTGGGAGGACCGTACTCCCTTTGAAGCTATTCTTGTTCAATTTGGATTATCGGAAGGGGCTGTGATCAAACTCATGCGCAGAGAACTCAAACGCAGCAGCTTTCAACTTTGGCGGAAACGGGTCAATAGCGGCATCAGTCATAAACATCAGCAAAAAAGAAATCCGGAAATAACCCGTTTTAAATGTGCCCTTCAAAAAACGATTTCGATGAACAAAATCTCCAAACGGTAAATGGAACCGCACTTCTCAACCGACTATGCATCCATTCTGGAAAAGATTGAACAGATTGACCCGGTTCAGTACGGACAAAACCGAAATTACATTGATGGCGACATCACTTATTTATCGCCCTACATTTCAAGAGGTGTCATCAGCACTAAAATGGTGCTTCAATCCGTTACAAAAAGAGGATACCATCTTAAAACGATCGAGCCGTTTGTAAAAGAACTCTGCTGGCGGGATTATTTTCAAAGAATTGCACAGCATAAAAATATCAATCAAGCGCTCAAATTTGCACAAGAACCGATTGCTCATTTCGAAGTTCCTACTGCAATCCTGCAAGCGACTACCGGAATCGAGGGTATCGATATCGCCTTAAAACGACTCTACCAAACCGGCTATATGCACAATCATTGCAGAATGTACACGGCGTCGGTAGTATGTAACATCGCTCATTCACATTGGCTTAACCCGGCTCAATGGATGTACTATCATTTACTGGACGGAGACTGGGCCAGCAATGCCTGCAGTTGGCAGTGGGTAGCCGGCGCCAACAGTTCAAAAAAATACTATGCCAACCAGGAAAACATCAACAAATACACCCGCACATACCAGACCAACACCTTTTTAGACACAACGTATGAAGACTTGCCGAAATTGAAAACACCGGAATCACTCCTGGCTACCGAAATGTTTACAGGCGAAACGCTTCTGCCTTCAGTTTCTCCTTTAACCATTGACCCTTCGGCTCCTGCGTTTGTTTACAACTATTACAATCTGGACCCCAACTGGCACTCCGGAGAAAACGGCAACCGTATTTTACTTTTGGAACCTGACTTTTTTAAGCAATATCCCGTTAGCGCAAAATGTATGGCATTCATCATGGCGTTGGGCAAAAACATACCTGGACTGCAAGTGTATGTGGGTTCGTTCCAATCCTTAAGAGATCATTATGGACTGAACAATCTTGTTTTTAAAGAACACCCGCTTAATACAAATTATGTTGGGTCGGAAGAGCCCCGTGACTGGATTTCTGAACATGTAACTGAATGCTATCCTTCTTTTTTCAGCTATTGGAAGAAAATTGAAAAGCAACTGTATAAAGATTGGTAACTGCTATGCTTTTGTTGGCGGGGACGCCAACAAAAGCAACAAAACAAAACGACCGGTCACTCATCAGCAACCGGTCGTTCCAAAAGCGTTTCAACGCCTATCAGGCATCCATCTCCTTTTCAATTTCCTTGCAGATGGCATTGAAAATTTCATCAATGCTGCCCTCACCTTTCACTTCAAAAAACTTATCGAATTTTTTATAGTAATCGGCCACCACGGCGGTTTTGGATTTGTATTCCGCAATGCGGTTTTTGATCACTTCTTCGTTGGAATCATCGCTGCGCCCACTGGTAAGTCCGCGGTTGAGCAAACGCTTCATCAATTCCTCCTCCGTTACCAGTAACGAAATCATGGCATTGATTTGAGTTCCTTTCAACTTCAGTAGTTTATCCAGCGCTTCGGCCTGTGCTACGGTACGGGGAAACCCGTCGAATAAAAAGCCGCGTGCCTGTGTGTTGGCTTCAATAGAAGAACTGATCATGCCAATCACCACTTCATCGGGCACGAGCTGACCTTTGTCCATCAGTTTTTTAGCTTCCATCCCCAGCGGGGTTTGACGCGCAATTTCACTGCGCAGGATATCGCCGGTGCTCAGATGCTTTAAACCGTATTTCTCAATAATTTTCTCGGACTGTGTGCCCTTTCCACTCCCGGGAGGGCCAAATAAAATAAGATTAAACATAAAAACGATCTAGTCTTGGTAGGGTGTAAATATACTTCGCATCCATTAATTATCGTGTTTTTGAACAGAAATTGCCTGAAACTTGTTACTGTTTTAAGCTTTTGGACTCCGGCCTTCTCCGGAACGTACAAATGGCTGTAATTTTAATTTCAAATGATACGGTTGCCCCTACAGGTACAAATGTTTCTGCTACTGCTGCCGCTGGTTAGTGCCTGCAGCGGACAACCCACTGTGTCCAAATCAAACAACATGAACGACAAAAACAAAAACCCGTATTACTCAAACACCGATCATCAAAAACTTTCCGTGACCGATGCCGAATGGAAAAAGATCCTCCCGCCCGATGTGTACCATATTGCCCGTGAAAAAGGAACCGAACGACCCTGGTCGAGCCGGTTCGAACAGTTTAAAGAAGTGGGAACTTATTTTTGTGCCGCATGCGGACAACCCTTATTCAAGAGCGATACCAAATTTGAGAGCGGATGTGGCTGGCCCAGTTTTTACGAGCCCATCAGCAAAGGTTCGATTCTCTATATACCCGATCATTCACATGGCATGAGCCGCACCGAAGTGCAGTGCGGACGCTGCAAGGCGCATCTGGGTCACGTATTTGAAGACGGTCCGCCGCCCACGGGTTTGCGTTACTGCATCAACGGCGTGATCCTCGATTTTGAACAGGCGGCCGCAGTGGAAAAGAACTACAACAAACAACCTTAGTTTTCTTTCAGGTATCAGCGGGAATCGTTGCGGCTATGCGGCACCACATCCTTGTCGGGCACAATAAAATAGATGTCGTAATCCCAGCCTTCAACCGGATGAACCGATTGGTTTTCCTTCCAGGGAATCCGCAGGATGGCTTCTGTACCATAATTTTCTCCGTTTCGGATGTTGTCGTAGGTGGCCACTTTGTATTTGATCAGTTGATTGAATACCAGCTCTTGTTGCTGACTTTGTGCTTCGTCGCTTTGATAACGGAAAAACGCGGGCCATCCTTTTTCGGAACAATGTTTCCGGATACAGGCAAACAGCGAGTCGCTGATGCGTCCTTTCAATTGATCCTGTACCGGCTCCCAGTATCCGGGCACCAGGATTAATGCCCGTCCGCCCCAGTATTGAACATCGACCTGTGTTTCCTGTTGCGCTTGCGCTTTATGGACCATAAAGCTTAAGAGCAGGGCCATCATGATTGGTTTGAATTGCATGGCTGTAATTGTTGTGGAGCCGTTGCTCCGGTTATGAATGTTACAACGTTTGAGGAGTTGATTGCTCAAACACTCCACCAAAACTAAATATGATTCCCATGTTAAGCGTCCGTACCAATGGGTATTTACCACGATAGGCCGGAAAGAAAAAAGCCGCTGCAATTGCAGCGGCTTTGAATTGGTTTTATACGGTTCAGGCAGTTTGAGGAGCACTCATGGATTTGGCCTGACGTTTTCTGTCTTCTTCATCCAGTATCACTTTGCGCATACGAATGAAATTGGGCGTTACTTCAATGCACTCATCGAATTCAATATACTCCATACACTCTTCCAGTGTAAGCAGGGTTTTAGGTGCAATGCGTGTGGCATCGTCACTTCCACTGGCACGGTGGTTGGTCAATTTCTTTCCTTCGGTTGCATTCACCACCAGATCGCCTGGCTTAATGTTTTCGGCAATGATTTGTCCGGCATACACATCTTCTCCCGGATCTACAAAGAAGGTACCGCGGTCTTGCAATTTATCGATGGAATAACCGGTTGTTTTTTCAGTATTCTTCGAAATAAGGACACCGTTGTTACGACCGGGGATCATACCTTTCCAGGGTTTGTACTCGCTGAAGCGGTGAGCCATCACGGCTTCTCCGGTAGTGGCCGTAAGCATTTGCGTACGCAAGCCCACCAATCCGCGTGAAGGAATTTCAAATTCCAGATGTTGCATTTCGCCTTTAGTTTCCATCACCAGCATTTCACCTTTACGGCGTGTGACCAGATCGATCACTTTACTGGCAAATTCCTGCGGCACATCCACCACCAATGTTTCGTAAGGCTCGCATTTTTTTCCGTCGATCTCTTTGGTGATCACCTGTGGCTGACCAACGGTCAACTCATATCCTTCACGGCGCATGGTTTCGATGAGGATGCCAAGGTGAAGGATACCGCGTCCGTACACGATCAAACTATCTCCATCGGCACTGTCGGTTACCCGCAACGCCAGATTCTTTTCCGTTTCTTTCATCAGTCGGTCGCGCAAATGGCGGCTCGTTACAAACTTTCCGTCTTTTCCAAAAAACGGTGAGTTGTTCACACTGAAGAGCATGTTCATGGTTGGCTCATCCACACTGATAACGGGTAATGCTTCCGGATTTTCGGCATCGGCAATGGTATCGCCAATGTTAAAATCATCGATTCCTACTACCGCACAGAGATCGCCGGCTACCACTTCCTGCACTTTTTTCTTACCCATTCCTTCAAACACATACAGCTCTTTCACTTTCAGTTTGCGGCTGGTGCCATCTGTTTGCATCAGCGTAATCTGCTGGTTTTCCTTGATGGAACCGCGACTTACTTTTCCGATAGCGATACGGCCCAGGAACGAAGAATAGTCGAGGGACGTAATCTGCAATTGCAAGGTTCCTTCCGAAATACGCGGAGCAGGAACGTATTTGATGATTCCTTCGAGCAACGGTGTGATATTGTCGGTTGGCGTGAGTGAATCATTGAACCATCCGTTTTTACCACTTCCGTAATAGGTTGGGAAATCGAGCTGCTCTTCGGTAGCATCGAGATTGAAGAACAGATCAAATACCGCATCGTGCACTTCATCGGGACGGCAATTGGGTTTGTCCACTTTATTGATAACCACGATCGGTTTCAGATTCAACTGCAAAGCTTTTTGCAATACAAAGCGGGTTTGCGGCATGGGGCCTTCAAAGGCATCTACCAGCAAGATCACACCATCGGCCATTTTCAACACGCGTTCTACTTCACCGCCAAAGTCGGCGTGGCCCGGAGTATCAATTACATTGATCTTTACATCATTGAACTGAACGGCTGCATTTTTACTAAAGATGGTAATGCCCCGTTCGCGTTCCAGATCATTACTGTCCATGATCAACTCGCCGGTATCCTGGTTTTCGCGGAATACTTTGGTGGCGTGGAGGATCTTATCAACCAATGTGGTTTTCCCGTGATCTACGTGCGCAATGATGGCTATATTTCTTATATTCATAATCAATTTGGGTAGCGATGGCAGCATGTGGCGGGTTCAATCCCTTTCAGCTGTCCGGCGCCTACTCTTTTTTTAGGTTGGCAAAGGTACGCCTTTTCAACGGGGGAGGCAAGAAAGCAACAATAAGTTCATACGGAACCGGGCTTTTGAAACCGTCAACCGAAACCAGCAAGAACCCATTTCATGCATAAAATCAAGAAACCGCTGCGCATTTTCATCTTTATTACCGTGGTCCTCAGTGCCTTATATTTCTCGGGACCACATCCGTCCACCCCGCATTACACGCCTGCACTCCCAATTGTGCCTACCGATGCGGCAGGACTGAACGCCTATGTGAGCCAAATGGAAGCCCGTCATCGCCTCAAAACCGAGAATGAGGCGCGGATCATTTGGGCCAACGACAGCACACCCGGACCCACGGAATACGCCATCGTTTACCTGCATGGCTTTTCGGCTTCGCAGGAGGAAGGCGCCCCCGTGCATGAAAACATCGCCAAAAAATTTGGTTGCAACCTGTATTTGTCGCGCCTCGCCGAACACGGCATTGATACCACGGAACAACTGGTGCATCTGACCGCCGAAAAGTACTGGGAAAGCGTAAAACAAGCCTATGCCATAGGCAAGCAACTGGGTAAAAAAGTGATCCTCATGGGCACATCCACCGGTGGCAGCAACGCACTGCAACTGGCGGCCACCTTTCCTGAAGTGGCGGCCCTTGTGCTGTTGTCGCCCAATATTGCTATTAACGATCCCAATGCCTGGTTGACCAACAACCCCTGGGGGCTGCAAATAGCAAGGCAGGTCATGCACTCCAACTATGTAACACCCAAGGATACGACCGAGATCTATAAACGGTATTGGAACTCCCCTTACCGACTGGAAAGCATCGTGGCCCTGCAGGAATATCTGGAAACAGCTATGGTTCCGGCGACCTTTCAAAACGTACGACAACCCACACTCATGTTATATTATTACCGCGATGAGCAACACCAGGATTCGGTTGTGAAAGTCAGCGCTATGAAAGACATGTTCCGGAAATTAGGTACGCCTGCAGCGCTGAAACGTGAAAAAGCCATGCCCAACACAGGTACGCATGTGATTGGCAGCTACATCAAATCGAACGATTGTACGGGCGTGGAAATGGAAATCACCTATTTTCTGATGCAGGTACTGCATATGGAATTGATTTCCAGAGCGAATTGAATCTTCCGTAAAAAAATGGGGGCCCGGATAGAAATCTCAGGCCCTTTTTTTTGCTTACCTCTGAAACCACAAAAACGTTGTGAACACGGGGTTCAATTATATTGACTTAGTCATAAGTGTCGAAAATCAGGTGTCGGGAAAACAATAGCATCACAGATAACGGATCACGTTCAACAAAAGAACATTGGAAGAGAAAGCACCTCTTAAACAACTGCAAAAAAGATGCCAATAAAAGTAAATTGTTAAATTTTATTTTGCAAGTGTTCAACAACATTTGTTGATAAATGCCGGTTTATCCACGCGCCGGAATCACCCTACCTTTGTGTATGCTGCTGCATGTACATCCTCAAAACCCCCAACCCCGCCAAATAGCAACCATTGTTGACTGTTTGAAAAGCGGTGGCGTGATCATTTATCCAACCGACACGATCTATGGTTTGGGATGTGATATTTTTCAGGCAAAAGCGATTGAAAAAATATGCAGGATCAAGCAAATAGACCCATTAAAAGCACAATTGTCTTTTGTTTGCTACGACCTGAGCGATCTCAGCAACTATACCCGTTCCATTTCTACCCCGCTGTACCGACTGTTGAAACAGCATTTGCCGGGTCCCTATACCTTCATTTTGCCGGCGAGCAAACAGGTGCCCAAATTGCTGAAAAGCAAAAAAGACACCATTGGCTTGCGGGTACCGGATCACGAGATCGCCCGTACATTGATACGGGAACTGGCACATCCCCTGCTCAGCGCATCCTTACCCGGCACGATGGTGGAAGAATACACCGATCCGGAATGCATCTACGAAAAGTTTAAAAATCAGGTCGATCTCGTTGTTGACGGCGGTATTGGCGGCATGATTCCCTCCACTATTGTGGATTGTACGGCAGACGAGCCCGTTTTAACCCGTCGGGGACTGGGTGCGTGGGAAGAATAAGTTTATAGACGATAAGCCGTCTGCTCCTGATTTCTGAAAACCATATCGACACGTTTGGCAACAGCAGGGCTCTGCCAAGCATCATTGGTTTCAATGAGTCTTATCATTGAACACTTCTCCAATGCAAAGTATGTTTGACATTAATCCCGATCACATGTTTTTACACATTCAAAATAAACGTACGCTCAAGGAACTGCAATTGGATTTTTCCGGAAGGTTCCCATTTTTGCGGCTTGAGTTTTTCTCGAAACCCCACCGGAAAGGAATGGCATCGGCCGAAAAACACCAACTCAATCCTTTTCTGCAAATTGTAACTGTACGCACACATCACCGCAACGGCGCCATTGAAATCAAAGAACATCATAAGGCCGAGGAAGTAGAACAACTCCTGCAGGAAGAATACGACTTGCCGGCACAAATTTATCATTACACCTGTAACGGCTGGGTGATGACTGATGCCGCCGACAAAGCGACCCTACGGGAACTCAATGAACACGGACGACGTTGTTTTGAAGAAGATCATAAAGTGTATGCTCAATGCAAACTTTTAAAATAATATGTTAGGAACGCTCAACAAACAGGAAGCAGAAGAATTGTTGTACAACAACCTGACCGGACGTATCGGATGCTATATGGACGGAAAAGTTTATGTTGTACCCATCAGTTATGTATTTGACGGAACATCCATCATTGCGCATTCCAGAGAAGGGATGAAAATACAATTTATGCGAAGCCATCCCGATGTGTGTTTTGAAGTGGAAAGCATACAAGACCTTACCAACTGGAAAACGGTTGTAGCATGGGGCCGTTATGAAGAATTGCAGGATGATGTAGAGCGTTTCAACGCACTGCAACTGCTGGTAAACCGCACCTTGAAACTAAAGATCAGCAAAACGGCTACGGCGCCGCACATGACAGCCAAACGTGTTCATGCGCACCAACCCGGCAACGTTAAAGCCGTTGTATTTAAAATTCATCTCACTGAAATCACAGGTCGGTTCGAAAAAAATTGATGCACCCCGCATCAGTTTTATGATTCTTTAAACACTACTTTAACGAGTGTTGCTTATCTTTAAAGGAAGAGCAGCAGCCGTTCCACTGCCTTTGAAAAACAAAACAAATACCAAATGAGCCATCCCAGTGAGATCAAATTTTTAGAAGGCCCCCAAAGCCGTTGGCGTGAATTTAAATTTGCATGGAAAGTACTTTTTGAATTTTTAAGGGGCTACCGCGGACTGGCATTCGTGGGACCCTGTGTCACCATTTTTGGATCGGCACGATTCAACGAAGACCACGAGTACTACAAGCTAACCGAAAAAGTTGGTGCCGAAGTTGCCAAAATGGGTTTTACCGTCATGACCGGAGGCGGACCCGGCCTCATGGAAGCGGCCAACAAAGGCGCAAAACAAGTAGGCGGTCGCTCGGTAGGCTGCAACATTGTATTACCGCACGAACAGGATCCCAATCCCTACCTCGACAAATGGGTGAACATCCGCTACTTTTTTGTTCGTAAAACACTGCTCATCAAATATTCCTACGCCTTTATTTGTATGCCCGGCGGATTTGGAACGCTGGACGAATTATTTGAATCCATCACCCTCATCCAAACCAAAAAAATCAAAAACTTTCCGGTGATCGTTTTCTGTAAAGAGTTTCATCGGGAGATTGAAGCGCATGTCCGGCTCATGAAAGAAAACGGAACCATCAGTCCGGAAGACGACCAGCTCTTTGTCATTACCGATGATATTGATGAAGCGTTGCGCATCCTCAAAGAAAACAGCATTGGTCGTTTCAACCTGCAAGAGGAACGTCCCAAACCCTTTGCCTGGCTCTTCGAAAAGAACGGCAAATCAAAACGTGCCTGAGCAAAGAATCGTTGTTTTCCATTTACCTGTTCCGGCACGGGTGACAGGGATCATTTTCTGTCTTGATTGTACTCATTTACATTTTTCAATGTTTCCTTCATTTTTGTACTTATAAAATGTTGGGCATATGAATCACTATCTCTTTCATGTTTACCATGAAGAAAACAATTCATGGAAAAGCACACTGCAAATTCAGCGGAAAGAAATTCCCGGAATGAGTCGGATACTGGCGGAAATCGTGCAAGACAATCCCGGCGAACGTTTTATTGATAACGCACGCCATTTGCAAAAGCGACTGGAAGAACAGGAAATTGTGATTGATTCCCTTACCCATAAAATTGACGAGCAACAACACAAGCTCGAGGATGAAGTGCAGGAAGTACAAGTTCGGTTTTCATCGCTCGATACACTTTTTGAACAAGAAGAGTTACGGGATATTGTTTTGAAATTTGAAAAAAACTTTCTTGACTTCAAACAGAATTTTCATCACTACCTGCTTACGCTGATATAATTCCATGGAATCTACACTAGCGGCACCCGTTGTTGCCGAACAATGTACTTGTTACCACTGCGGTGAATCCTGTAGTGATTCCATTCAGTTTCAATCGAAAACCTTTTGTTGCGAAGGTTGCAAATTCGTGTACCAGCTCCTGGATGAAAACGGATTGTGTAATTATTACGACTTGAGCAAACAACCCGGATTGCAGGCAAAAGGCAAATTCAAACAACATCAGTTTGCCTATCTGGATCACGAAGAGGTACAACGACAACTCATCCGTTTTACCGATGGCAAACAGAGTCGGGTGCTGTTGCACCTCCCGCAAATGCATTGTGCCAGTTGCGTGTGGCTCCTGGAAAATCTGCACCGCATCGAGCCGGGCATCCTGCATTCACAAACCAATTTTCAACAAAAAGAAATCACCATCCAGTACCTGCCCGAAAAAGTATCCCTGCGCAAAATTGTTGAACTGCTCGCGTTTGTAGGATATGAACCGTATATCAGTCTGGGTGATGCAGGCGGAAAAAAACAAAAGCGGGTCAACCGGACCCAGATCTTTAAAATAGGCGTAGCGGGTTTCTGCTTCAGCAATATCATGATGCTCAGTTTCCCGGAATATTTTTCGGGTGGCAACATTGATGAAGCGGTATTGAAGCAAGTGTTCATTTACCTCAACCTGGTTCTTTCACTTCCCGTTTTGTTGTTCAGCGCGTCCGATTTTTTCACGAGTGCCTGGGCCGGACTCCGACAAAAATGGCTGAACATCGATGCCCCCATCGCATTGGCGATCCTCGTTGCTTTTGGCCGCAGTGTGTATGAAATTCTAACACATACCGGAGCGGGCTACCTGGACAGCATGAGCGGAATCGTGTTCTTCATGCTTGCCGGAAGATGGTTTCAAAACAAAACCTACGACTCCTATTCATTTGACCGCGATTACAAATCCTATTTCCCACTGGGTGTAACAGTATTGAAAGAGGGACAGGAAGAAAATATACCCGTAACGCAATTAAAGAAACAAGACATCATTCTTGTACGCAACGAAGAAATGGTGCCGGCCGACAGTCTGCTCCTTCATGAAACTGCTTTGGTCGATTACAGTTTTGTAAGCGGCGAGAACACGCCCATCAGAAAAAGAAAAGGAGAACTGATTTATGCAGGCGGTAAAATCAGCGGCACGGCAGTTGAAATGGAAGTGGTCACTCCCGTTTCACAAAGTTATATCACACAGCTTTGGAACAACGATGTGTTCACCAACCGCAAAAACAAAGAGCAATCATTCATCCATCCGTGGAGCCGTTATTTTACACTGGCTTTATTTGGAATTGCATTGGCGAGCGCTCTGTACTGGTGGTGGAACGATACTTCCAAAATTGGTCCGGCTGTAACATCCGTTTTGATTGTTGCCTGCCCCTGCTCCCTGTTGCTTACGGCAACGTTCACCTATGGAAACATGTTACGCCGTTTTGGCCGGAATAAAATGTATCTCAAAAATGCCGGCGTCATTGAGTCGCTGGGCAAAATCAATGCCGTTGTATTTGACAAAACCGGAACCATTACCCATCACCACCAATCGGTTGTAACCTACAACGGAGATACGCTATCGCAAGAAGAGCAACAACTGCTGTTTACAGTCACCCGCCAATCCTCGCACCCATTGAGCCGGATGATTTATGAAACGATGCGCAACAACATATCCTCTCCGGCTGCACTAACCGAATTCAAAGAATATCCCGGCAAAGGATTGGAAGCCCGTTCCCAATCCATGGGACTCATAATTGGATCTGCCGCTTTTGTCAACGACCCGACGGAGCAACAACCACACAACAACAATGAAACACAGGTACATGTGCGCTTCAGCACCGGAACACGGGGCGTATTTTTGTTCAGCAACCAGTACCGTGAAGGAATGAAAGACACGGTGCAGGGTTTGCGCAACAACCGGCTGGACCTGTTTGTACTTTCGGGCGACAATGATGCCGAACGACTCCGGCTGCAGGAACTTTTTGGTTCGCATACCGGTATTCACTTTCGGAAAACACCGCAGGAAAAACTGGAGTTCATTGAAACACTGCAGCAGGAAAAACGACAAGTGCTCATGATGGGCGACGGACTGAACGATGCCGGAGCGCTGCAACAAAGTCAGGTGGGCGTTGCCGTTACCGACAATACCAATCAGTTTTCGCCGGCCAGCGATGCCATACTCGATGGCAAAGCCGTACATAAACTGGACCGCTTCATTCTTTATGCAAGGAGCAGCAAAAGCATCATCACCGGAATTTTTATGCTCTCCATTTTGTACAACATCGTTGGAATGTATTATGCCACACAGGCGTTGCTGAGTCCGTTGATAGCCGCTATTCTCATGCCGGTAAGCTCCATCAGCATCGTACTCTGCGCTGCGCTCTTCAGCACATTAAGCGCCCGCAGACACGGACTCTGAACTCTTTTTACGGTAGTTGACCAGATACACTCCCGCAAAAATGAAGACAGCCGACAACAGTTTGTTGAACGTTAAGGCTTCCCGGAAAAACAGGGAGGAGATGATCGCGGAAAAAAGCGGTTGTAAATAAATATAAGACCCCGTGGCCGATGGGCTTAAATGCTGCAACCCGTAAGCGGTGAACAAATAGGCAAAAAAAGTTGCCCCCAACAAGACGAAGAGCAGGGCCGCAACATGTTCCGGCTGAAAAGCCGACCAATGCGCCGTAAACACTTCCCCGATACAAAAAGGAGTGACCATCAGCAATCCGAACGTGAACACCCATCTGATTACGTGCAAGGCGGAATACTTGAGCATGAGTGGTTTTACCAACACAAAATAAAACGCATAGGAAACGGCATTGACCGTTACCAGTAAATCGCCCAACGGCATATTCCCTGCAATGGCCGTTTGCTCTTTGGATAAAATGAGCAGGGAAGCGCCGGTGATTCCCAACACAAAACCTGCCGTCTTTCCGATGGTAACCCTTTCGCGTTTCAGCGCAAGGGCAATGAGGAGAATGAATACGGGAGTTACCAATATCAATAAAGCCGCATGAACCGGAGTTGTAAGCGTAAGCCCTTTGATGAAGAGTAACTGATTGATGGCAACACCCGTGAGGGCACAGAGTAAAAACCGGGGAATATCGGCTCGGTCGATACGCCACCCGGAAGGCTTGAGCAGATACAACGACCAAAACAATACGACAGCGGAACTGACCCTTAAAAAATTAAGTCCGAAGGGTTGGATCAATGCAGGCGCAATCCATTTCACGACACTGAAATTGATGCCAAATAAAAGATTGGCTGTTAATACCGCCAGATGTGCTTTATGAAATGCAGGACCCTTCAATGCCATGAATTTAACAACCGCAAAGGTATTGGAAATGGATCAGGCTGAGAGGGTATAATCGAGCAGCTCGTCGACCCGTTGTTCGTAGATTGTAAAGTCTTCTTCAGAAAACGAATCGGTCCATTCAAAAGTTTCTGCTTTTTGCAATGCGGCCTGGAGTTGGAAATCATGCTGCCGCACATAAGGAAATCGGTTCTGCTCCTGCATATAACGGGCCAGGTATTCCTGCTCCGGTTGTCCGGGCGTGGGAACAAGAATGGCTTTGCGTTTCAGTTTCACCAGATCCATCAAGGTGGTATAACCGCTGCGGCATATCACTTGTTTACTGCTCAACAAAGCGGTTTGCACCTGAGATGAGTTTAAAAAAGGCTCAACGGTAATATGCCGGCCGGATAAGATCAAAGGCGTTTGTTCATAAGGCAGTCCGCGCACCAGCAAGACCTTCCCCTGAAATGTATCGAGTTGCGACACGATGCGGTTTTCCAGCAGGGTTCGCTGCGGCTCGGGACCGGACAACAACACCGTAAGATCGTATAGTTCGGAAGTTTGTTGCTCATAGTTCAAACGTGAAATCAAACCCATATACAGCGGATGTACCCGATCATGGGCAGGATGCGACAATGCGCCGGCCATATTTCGGGTTCCGCGCAAATCGGGCACCCATACTTCAGCGAACCGTTTCATGTAGCTACTGTGCAGGTATTCCAGGATTTGATTCAGGAATTTTCCTTTTCCGCTTTGGATCATCAACTGGTGTGTAATGTAAATGGTATGCGTCTTTTTCGACCACAATCCCGGTCGGTTATCACTGATGATGCAATCGAAACGTTCTTTTTTGAGCACGGCTTGCAGCCATTGGTGTTCGAAGCGAATAGTCCGGAAAATACGCGGCAACTGGAATAAAAGATGCAGCAATAAATTCGACTTGCCGTAGCGAATACCGTAACCTTTGAGCAAACGGATGTCGAGATCCGGAAATTCGCGGGCATACAATCGGGCGGCAGGACCATCGGCAGCCAAAACCACCTCAAAGCCCCGTTTTCGAAAAGCTTCTATTAATGGAATACACCGGGTGGCGTGACCAAGGCCCCAATCGAGCGGTGCAATAAGTATACGTTTGTTAAAATTCAGGTTGTGCACGTAAAAAGGTTATTTTTCAGCGGTAAAATAGTTATTTTCATAACATTTTGTAAAGATAAGTCCTATGATGCTACAAAAATTAATGAAACTACTTAGAACAAATACGGTTCGTTTTATGTTGGTGTTACTGGTTACCTGTACGGTGTTTTCGGGATGCAGTGCCACGAAAAAAAACAATTGCGGCTGTCCCAACAAAAAAGGAATGGTGGGTTATTAATCACAATTTGAACGTATGAGCAGAAGCAAACGCAATCTTCTGGTGATGGTAAAAAAAAGCAGTTCCAACGATCATGCCTTGGAGTATGAACTGGAGCAGCTCCACCGTATCTTAATGACAACCGAAGATTTTGAACGCATTGCGAACGTCTATGAGGTGATTGATCTCAATCGGTTTAAAGTCATAAGAAAAAACGGAAGGGTTAAAAAGTCGCTGTTGCGAAGAGACCTCAAACATTTCGAATTCCTGATTCCGCTGAACTGATCCGTTACAGGAATTTATCCCCCTTATTCCGCTTGACTTCGGCAACATATTCCTTGATTTCCTGCTCTTTATCTTTTTTACAAATCAACAACACGTCTTTGGTGTCTACGATGATAAAGTCGTCAAGTCCCTGCAACAACACCAGTTTTTGGTCATCGGCATGTACCACATTGTGCGTGGCATCAATGATCATTACATTTTTACCGGCAACCGCATTGGAGAAATAATCCTTTTCCATATTCTCATAAGCACTGTTCCAGGTACCCAGATCGCTCCATCCGAAAGAAGAAGGCAACACATAGACATTGTTGGCCTTTTCCATAATGCCGTAGTCGATGGAAATATTGGTGCATTGCGGATAAATCCGTTCAATCGCCTCCTGTTCAGCAGGCGTATTGAAGTGGCTTTTTTCGGAGACAAACACCTCACTCATTTCCGGCAAATACGTTTCAAACGCCTGCACAATGGTGCGGATCTTCCAAACGAAGATCCCGGCATTCCAAAGGAAGTCACCGCTGGCCAGAAACGTTTTCGCCAACTCCTGATTGGGTTTTTCGGTAAAGGTTTTCACCTTGTAAATATCATCGGCCACCGGCATCAGATCGTGCTGAATGTAACCATATCCGGTATTGGCATAAGTAGGTTTGATACCTAAGGTAACGAGCGCATTGATGTTTTGAACAAAATTGAACGCATCCATACACACTTTGGTAAAGGCAGGTGCATCGAGAATCAGATGATCGGCGGGAGCACAAATCAGCAAACCCTCTTCATTCAACTGTTGCAGTTTGTAGGAAATATAGGCAATACAGGGCGCTGTATTTTTCCGTGACGGTTCACATAAAATATTTTCGGCGGGGAGATCGGGCAATTGCTTTTTTACGATCCCGGCATATTCGGCCGAAGTAACCACATAAATATTTTCATTGGGAATGAATTGCAGGTAACGGTCGTAGGTACCCTGAATCAGCGTGCGGCCCGTATGTAAAATATCCAGAAACTGTTTGGGATAAGCAGTACGACTCATAGGCCAGAAACGGCTTCCAATTCCCCCGGCCATGATGGCCACGTAATGATTCTTGTTCATGTAAAAAACTTAATCAACGATTAAATGAGACCTTCTCTCAAAAGGTCGTGCAAATGTATTACTCCTTGGTATAGATTGTTTTCCAGAACCAGCAATTGTGTGATATTATTTTTCCGCATCAGTTCCAGCGCATCAATTGCCAGTGCTTGCCGGTCGATGGTTTTGGGATGGAGGGTCATGATTTGCGCAGCGGTCACATCCACAAGGGAGGCATTTTTTTCGAGCATGCGCCGCAGATCCCCGTCGGTAATGGCGCCGGCCAGTGTACCGTCGGCTTCCAGCACCGCCGTTATACCCAGTCGTTTCCGGGAAATTTCCAGGATCGCTTCCCGAAGGGGGGTATCGGTAGCAACGGAGGGCTTTTCGTTATGGATGTACAGATCGGACACCCGTAAATACAGTTTTTTACCCAATGCGCCGCCGGGATGGAATTTTGCAAAATCACTGCTGCTGAAGCCCCGTTTTTCCATCAAGGCTACTGCCAGCGCATCACCCATGACCATCTGAACCGTTGTGCTGCTGGTAGGCGCCAGGTTATTGGGACAAGCTTCCTGTTGAACCGTTGTATTCAATACAAAATCAGACTGACGGGCCAGATAAGAACCGGTATGGCCAACCATCCCAATCAAAGGATTACCGAAATTTTTGATCAGTTGCGTCAGCACTTTGATTTCGGGACTCTCGCCGCTTTTACTGATAACCATGACCACATCTTCCGGTAAAATCATCCCGAGATCACCGTGGATCGCTTCGGCAGCATGCAGATAAACCGCCGGCGTACCGGTGGAATTCAATGTAGCAACAATTTTTTGGGCAATCACTGCACTCTTACCGATGCCGCTAACGATCAAACGACCTTTGGCCTCTAAAACAACGGCAACGATTTTATTAAAATCCTCGGTGAGCAAATCAGCCGCATCCTGTACCGCCTGTGCTTCCAGGCGTATGGTGCGCAAAGCGACTTCCTGCGCGTTGATATGATTGAACGTGGTCATGAAAAAAAGCAAACCTACTTTAAAATCAACAGAAAGGAAAGGGTTTTTCACCCGAGGTGACGGAGTTTGACCCGTCACCGGTCCCGGAGAGCGGCCCTGTTTGCTGAAAAAGATGGCGCTTGAAGCGAAAAACCATTGAAAATGAATCGAAAAAAGCGTATCTTAAAAACCGTTCCCGTAACTGTTTTTTAACGTTTTAAAGGTGGAGGGCCGCAAGAATTGTTTTAACTTCGCTTCCCGTTTTTTAAACATCCGACGAACGATCCGGACGGGTATTGATTTTGAATCAACGCCCTATTTTATCATAAAAGAGAGAAGGAAAAGTAGATGAGTACAGTTAAAAAGAAAGCCGCTGCTCCTAAAAAAGCAGCCAAAACAACAAAACCAAAAGCATCCGTCAAAACCAAAAACCAGGCAACCGCTGTACCCCAAGAAGTATTATATGCAGCTTTAAACGAGCATTTTGGATTTGATGCATTCAAAGGCACACAGGAAGCCGTTATCCAAAACCTGTTAGCCGGTAAAGATACCTTTGTCATTATGCCCACGGGTGGTGGAAAAAGCTTGTGCTATCAATTACCCGCTCTCATGAGCGAAGGTGTAGCCATCATCGTGAGTCCGCTGATTGCATTGATGAAAAATCAGGTGGACCTCGTCCGCAGCTACAGCAGCAAAGACAACGTAGCTCATTTTCTCAACTCTACCCTGACCAAAAAAGAAATCAAGGAAGTTCACGACGACTTGCTCAACGGCAGAACCAAAATGCTGTATGTGGCGCCCGAAACACTAACCAAAGAAGAGAACATCGAATTTTTTTCGGACCTCACCCTCTCGTTTTTTGCGGTAGACGAAGCCCACTGTATAAGCGAATGGGGGCATGATTTCAGACCTGAGTACCGGAGGCTGCGTGAAATGATGGATCAGATCAACGATCAAATTCCGGTCATTGCGCTTACGGCAACCGCAACACCTAAAGTACAGAGTGACATTGTAAAAAACCTCGAACTTCGGGACCCCGATATTTTCATTTCCTCTTTCAACCGCAGCAATCTCTTTTACGAAGTGCTGCCCAAACTGAAGAAAGAGCAAACGATCAAAAGTATTGTTCGCTTTATCAGTCAGAGTAAAGGGAAAAGCGGCATCATCTACACATTGAACCGTAAAACAACCGAAGAGCTGGCCGATGTATTGATGGCTAACGGCATCAAAGCCGTAGCGTATCATGCCGGGCTCGACAGCAAACTGAGAGCAGAACGTCAGGATCAGTTTTTGAACGAACAGATGCAGGTCATTGTTGCCACCATCGCTTTTGGCATGGGTATCGACAAACCCGATATCCGTTTTGTGATTCATTACAACATCCCCAAAAGCATCGAAAACTATTATCAGGAAACCGGAAGAGCCGGAAGAGATGGTCGCGAAGGCAAATGCATCTTGTATTATTCCTACAAAGATGTAAGCAAACTGGAGCATCTGATGCGCGACAAACCCCTCAGCGAACGCGAAGTGGGTGCGCAACTCATACAGGAAACCGTTGCCTTTGCCGAGAGTGGTGTGTGCAGAAGGAAAATACTCCTGTCCTATTTTGGCGAATCTTACGATACCTCGCATTGCACCACTATGTGCGATAATTGCAACAGTCCCAAAGAACAACTCGAAGCCAAAGCCGAGGCTGTGCTTGCGCTTAAAGCCGTTAAGGCTTTAGACGAGCGATTCCCGGTAGAGTATGTGATTCCGGTTGTAACCGGACGTCTGACTCCACAGATTCAAATGTACCGGCACGAGCAACTGGAGCTGTTTGGCGCAGGTAAAGACCGGGATGATCATTTCTGGAACTCCCTCATCCGACAATTACTCTTACATGGGCTGCTGAAAAAAGACATTGAAGAATATGGTTTGCTGAAACTGACCAAAGAAGGTGAACGCTTTTTACGCAAGCCGCAATCTTTTAAAATTATACTGAACAACCTGTTTGAAGAATCGGAAGATGACGAAGAAGACGGTACCGAAAATACAGGCAGCGGTGCAGCAACCGACGACACCCTGTTTGAGATGCTCAAAGAATTACGGCAAAAAGAGGCCCAAAAGAAATCCTTGCCGCCCTTTGTGATTTTTCTGGAAAATTCCTTGCAGGACATGGCAACACTCTACCCTACCACGCTGCAGGAACTGGAAAAATGCCAGGGCGTGAGTAAAGGGAAAGCGTTACGGTACGGCAAACCCTTTATTGAACTCATCACTCAATACGTACAGGAGAACAACATTGAAAAGCCGGATGATTTTGTCATGAAGAGCGTCGTCAACAAAAGCGGCAATAAAGTGTACCTCATTCAAAACATCGACAAACGGATTCCGTTGGAAACGATAGCCCGTAGCAAAGGCTGGCGTATGGATGAGATGCTGGAAGAGATGGAAACCATTGCTGCCAGCGGCACCAAGTTGCGGTTGGATTACGCCATTGACGAGTGGCTCGACGAATACGAGCAGGAAGAGATCATCGACTATTTTAAAAGTTGTACCACGAGCGATCTGCGGATTGCACAAAAAGAACTGGAAGACGGGAATTACAATTGGGAGCAGTTGAAGATCATGCGGATCAAATTTTTGAGCGAATATGGCATGTAAGATGATATTTTGCTCAGGATTTTCAATTTCAGTTGGAAACTGCTATATTTGCAACCCGATTTCGAAATCAGGATGGTGCGGTAGCTCAGTCGGTAGAGCAAAGGACTGAAAATCCTTGTGTCGCCGGTTCGATCCCGGCCCACACCAC
>CANGQQ010000029.1 GCA_947456025.1 Chitinophagaceae bacterium
CTCGAAAAGAATGAACGATTGCAGTTACGCGTTACCGGACTTTGCAACAGCCGGAACATGATCGTGCAGGAAGAAGGTATTGATCTTTCAAAATGGGAAACGGTATTGGAACAGTCGGAAGCAGCAGATCTAAACCGCTTTGTAGAACTTGTAGTAGAAAAGAATTTACGCAACTCTGTTTTTGCAGATATTACAGCCAATACAATGGTTGCTGGTGTATACAATCGGATTCTTGAAAAAAGTATTGCTGTAGTGGCCTGTAACAAAATTGCAGCATCATCTGCTTACGGCAATTACCGGCATTTAAAAAATTTATCACAAGAGTACAACGCACCGTTCCTTTTTGAAACGAATGTAGGAGCGGCCTTACCGATAATAGGCACTTTGAATGATCTCTTGCGTAGTGGCGATCAGATCTTACGCATGGATGCGGTTTTAAGCGGAACGCTCAATTTTGTATTCAACCATTACGATGGCTCATGTCCATTTGCAGAAGTGGTGAAACGGGCACAGGATGAAGGGTATACCGAGCCGGATCCTCGCTTGGATTTAAGTGGAACGGATGTAATGCGAAAAATTATGATTTTGGCACGTGAGGCCGGAGAGCAATTGGAAATGGACGATATTCAATGCAACGGATTTTTGCCGCCAAGCTGTATGGAGGGATCTGTTGCCGAATTTTATACCGAAATGCAGCAACATGAAGCCCATTTTCGCAAATTGCTGGAAGAGGCGCAAGCTCAAAATTGCAAGTTGAAATTTGTGGCATCGTACCGAAACGAGAATGGCAAACTCAGTGCATCTGTAGGGTTACAGCACATTCCTTCGGATAGCGACTTCTACCATCTCTATGGCAAGGACAATCTGGTACTGTTTTTTACCGAACGATACGCACAACAACCGTTGGTCATCAAAGGTGCCGGTGCCGGAGCAGATGTAACAGCCAGTGGCGTATTTGCAGACATCATGCGTGCAATCAAAATGTAAACTCAAACCGAAATGAAAAAAGTTACCGTTAAGTGTCCTGCAACAGTCGCCAATCTGGTTTGTGGATTCGATATTTTGGGGATGGCATTGAAGGAACCGTTTGATATCATGACGTTAAAGCTGATAGACGAACCGCGCATTCTTATTACCAATAAGGATGATTACAATTTGCCAACAGAGCCGGAAAAAAATGTGGCCGGCGTTGTTCTGCTCTCTATCATGGAAAAAATGAATAAGGGAATCGGTTTTGAAGTGGAAATCGAAAAGCATATCAAACCCGGAAGCGGATTGGGTTCCAGCGCCGCAAGCGCTGCGGGTGCGGCAGTGGCAGCTAATTTTTTGCTGGACTCAGTTTTTTCCAATGATGAATTGGTTCAGTTTGCCATGAATGGAGAAAAACTGGCAAGCGGAGTGAAGCATGCCGATAACATCACACCTTGTATTTTAGGCGGTGTTACACTTATACGATCCATTCATCCTCTGGACATTGTAAAGCTCAATGCGCCGGATTTATTCGTAACAGTTGTTCATCCTCAAATTGAAGTGAAGACCAGTGATGCCCGACAGATCCTGCGAAAAGAAGTCTTACTTAAAAATGCAATCAAGCAATGGGGGAATATTGCGGGTTTGGTTGCCGGATTTGAAAAAGGAGATACCGATCTCATTGGTCGCAGTCTGGAAGATGTGATTATTGAACCCGTCAGAAGCATTCTCATTCCCGGCTTTGATGTGATTAAATCGAAAAGCAAGGAAGCCGGAGCGCTTGGAGGTGGTATTTCGGGGAGTGGTCCTTCCATTTTCATGTTAAGTAAAGAAGCGCACACGGCTTCTTTGGTTGAAACAATTATGAAGGAAACTTTTTCACAATTAGGAATCGAATACAAAACCTACATTACCACCATACAAAAAAGCGGCGTCGAATTGATTTCATAGAAGATTGGTAAACACGAGTCGGTATCAATGCCCGTTCAATTTAACTACTACCTATTTTTTGAGTTATGAAGTATTTCAGTTTAAATCAACAAGCACCTGCTGTATCGTTTCAGGAAGCAACGATTCTCGGGCAGGCTCCGGATAAAGGATTGTATTTTCCGGAACGGATTCCTCAAGTCAATAAAAGTTTGATTGACGCGTTACAAACCACCTCCAACGAAGAAATTGCGTTTCAGGTTATACATCCCTATGTTGGTAACGAGATTCCCGATGAACTACTTTACACCATTGTGCAGGAAACAGTGAACTTCCCGATTCCTCTGGTTCCTGTAACCGATCAGATTGCTGCGCTCGAATTGTTTCACGGACCCACGCTTGCATTTAAGGATATAGGAGCCCGATTCATGAGTCGTTGTCTGGGGTATTTTGTAGGACAACAGCAGCGAAAAGAAAAAGTGGTGGTTTTGGTTGCCACCAGTGGCGATACGGGTGGGGCCGTTGCAAATGGATTTTACGATGTGGAAGGAGTGGAGGTCGTTATTTTGTATCCATCGGGTAAGGTGAGTAGTGTTCAGGAACAGCAGTTAACCACATTGGGCAAAAACATTCAGGCACTGGAAATAAATGGAACCTTTGATGATTGTCAGCAATTGGTCAAACAAGCTTTTTCCGATCAGTCTCTAACAGATCGTTTGTTTCTCACATCTGCCAATTCGATCAATGTAGCACGTTGGCTGCCGCAACAGTTTTATTATTTTTTCGCTCTCAAGCAATGGCAAGATCAGGAACATCCGCCCGTGATTTCAGTTCCCAGCGGAAATTTTGGCAACATTTGTGCCGGTTTGCTTGCCTGTAAAAGCGGATTGCCGGTGTCGCATTTTATTGCAGCCTGCAATGCCAACGACGTGGTGCCCCGGTATATGCAAACGCAACAGTACGAAACGATGAAGGCTGTTCCCACCATCTCCAATGCAATGGATGTGGGGAACCCCAGCAATTTTGTACGGATATTGGAGCTGTTTCATCAGAATTTTCCGGAACTCCAACAAAAGTTTACATCGGTAAGTATTTCCGATCAGGAAACAAAAGCGACGTTGAAACGTGTTTATGAACAGCAACATTATCTGCTGGATCCACATGGCGCAGTGGGCTACCTGGCATTGGAGCGTTATTTGAATGAACATCCGCAGGAAAGAGGTATCGTGCTGGAAACGGCACATCCGGTAAAATTTTATGATGTGGTTGAACCGGTAACGGGTGATCCGGTACCCTTACCTGATGCCTTGTCGCATATTATGAAGCTTCCCAAACTGGCGACAAAGATGGATCCTTCCTACGAAGCGCTACGTTCATTTCTGCTAAAAATGAAATGAAGTACGATGTCAGGATACCAATAGAATCTTATTGTTTAAGGACTGTTTCGGCAAAATCATTTTTGTTCGGATATTTGCCTGTATGCACGACATCGAACCGTTTTATAATTGGCGACATATTTACATCAGTGAAGAAGATGTCCAATCACCGTTTTATGGTTGTGAATACTCTGAGTTTGAATTTTCTCAAACAATTTACAATTACTACATCCATCCACAGTGGGATGATTTTGGAAGCAAAACGCTCTACATCAAAGTCCTGATGGCCGATTATACGGAAGGTTATGCGATCCTTGAAATGATCGGAGAATGGAACGATGCCATCGAAAATGACATCATGATCCTGAAACGTGAAATCATTGACCTTTTTCAAAACCGGGGTATTCGTAAATTTATCCTCATTGCAGAAAATGTACTCAATTTTCATGGAAGCGACCGGGAGTATTACGAAGAATGGTACGAAGAAATGACCGATGAAAATGGATGGGCCGTGGTCCTCAATATGCCTGTTCAAACACAGCAGGAGTATGTGAAGATGAAACTCAACCGGTATCTCGAGCTCATGGAAATTAAAGACTGGAGAGTTTATAAGCCCTTTCATTTGTTTAAGAAAATTGACCAGGAGCTTTCAAAACGTTTAGAGTTCTAGGCAAACGGATATACTTTCGTCTTCTTTCAAAACCTTTTCCTGCATCTTTTGTTCTTTTGTTCGTAAGGCTTTGAAATATTATAGTTTAAAATAACAAATGTGAGCCTTCGTGCCTTAAATTTGCACCGGCTATCTCTAAATTAACTTGTATATGACTTGGAAACAAATGTTCACATCTTCGATTGGGAAGAAACTTGTTATGGGGCTTACCGGCATTTTCCTGATTACTTTTCTGATTGTACATGTTGGAATCAATGCTTGTGTATTTGCTGATCTCCCTGTTTTTAATCGTGACGACAACGGTGAAATGTTCAACAAAGCGGCTCATTTTATGGGATCAACGGTATTGATCCGCATAATGGAGATTGGTTTGTTTGCCGGCATTATCCTGCACATCGTTCAAGGCTATTTGCTGACTCTTCAAAATCAGAAAAGCAGAGGCGTTGCTTACAACAAACCAATGGGTAACAACGGCAGCAAGTGGTACAGCCGCAGCATGGGATTGCTGGGTACTTTAATTTTGTTATTCCTGATCTTGCATCTTGCTCACTTCTGGGTTCCGGCGCGTTTTACACATGTTGGATTGGACCCTGTTTTGTACAACAACGTATTGATGCACGATATGTTCCAGTTGATGAAGATCACCTTCAGCGAATTGTGGATCGTGGTTCTTTATGTCTTGGGTTGTTTCTCTTTGTTCTGGCATTTAATGCACGGATTTCAAAGTGCATTCCGCTCATTGGGTATAAGCAATAAAAAACATTTGTCTTTACTCAATTGCATCGGTAATGGATTCTCGGTAATTGTTTCATTGCTGTTCGCTTTGATACCCATAGCCATGTATTTGCAATGGGTTGGTTAACGAACCATTCTGTTTCTGTTTGCACTTCTAAACATCATTAATTCGATTTAAACTGTCGATATGCTGAATTCAAAAATCCCCTCCGGTCCATTAGATTCGAAATGGAAAAATTACAAATCCACCTGTAAACTGGTGAATCCTGCCAATAAACGTAAGCTCGAAGTGATTGTGGTAGGAACCGGATTGGCAGGGGCATCTGCTGCCGCCTCTCTGGGTGAATTGGGCTACAAAGTGAAAGCATTTTGTTTTCAGGATAGTCCGCGCCGTGCACACTCCATTGCGGCTCAGGGTGGTATTAATGCTGCAAAAAATTATCAAAACGACGGCGATAGCGTTTATCGTTTGTTTTATGATACAATTAAAGGCGGTGATTACCGTGCAAGAGAAGGAAATGTACATCGTCTCGCCGAAGTAAGTGGAAATATCATTGATCATTGCGTGGCGCAGGGTGTTCCTTTTGCGCGTGAATACGGTGGATTGTTGAGCAATCGTTCATTTGGCGGTACTCAGGTACAGCGTACGTTCTATGCAGCCGGACAAACCGGTCAGCAATTACTGATTGGCGCTTATCAGTCGCTCGAACGCCAGATTTCTCTTGGTAATGTGGAAATGTTCAATCGCCATGAAATGCTCGATGTGGTGATCATTGACGGAAAGGCACGTGGGATCATTTGTCGCAATTTGGTTACCGGTGAACTGGAACGTCATTTCGGTCATTCAGTTCTGTTGTGTACCGGTGGTTATGGAAATGTTTTTTATCTCAGTACCAATGCAATGGGCAGTAATGTAACCGCTGCATGGAAAGCGCATAAAAAGGGTGCCTATTTTGCCAATCCCTGTTTTACGCAAATTCATCCAACCTGTATTCCGGTAAGTGGTGATCATCAAAGTAAACTCACACTCATGAGCGAGAGTTTACGTAATGATGGTCGTATCTGGGTTCCCAAAAACCAAGGCGATAATCGCAAGCCTAATGAAATACCGGAAGAAGAAAGAGATTATTACCTCGAAAGAAGGTATCCGGCATTCGGAAACCTGGTTCCGCGTGATGTGGCTTCCAGAGCAGCGAAGGAACGTTGTGATGCCGGCTATGGAGTAGGGTCCAGTAAGCAGGCGGTTTACTTGGACTATGCGGCTGCCATTCAGCGTTATGGAAAAATTGAAGCCGGTAAAAAAGGTCTTGTCCATGCCGATGCAGCTACCATTACCGCTCTTGGAAAAGAGGTCGTAAAAGAAAAGTACGGAAACCTCTTTGATATGTATGAAAAAATCACGGGCGAAAATCCTTACGAAATTCCCATGCGTATTTATCCCGCTGTCCATTACACAATGGGTGGTTTGTGGGTTGACTATGAATTGATGACCTCTATACCCGGTTTGTATTGTCTGGGAGAAGCAAACTTTAGTGATCATGGCGCCAATCGTTTAGGAGCCTCTGCATTGATGCAGGGTCTTGCTGATGGTTATTTTGTCATTCCTTATACCATTGGAAATTATCTGTCTGATGAAATCAGAACTTCTGCCATCGCTACCGATCATCCTGCATTTGCGGAAGCAGAAAGTAAAGTGCGTGATCGTATTCACATGTTAATGAACATTAAGGGAACCAAAACGGTTGAAAGTTTCCACAAACGTCTTGGAAAAATCATGTGGGACAAATGTGGAATGGCCCGTAATGCTGAAGGCTTGAAACAGGCCATCAAAGAAATTCAGCAATTGAAACAGGAATTCTGGAGTGATGTAAAAATTCCGGGTTCCATCAATGAAATGAATCCGGAGCTGGATAAAGCCAACCGTGTTGCCGACTTCATCGAGCTGGGTGAACTGATGTGCATCGATGCACTGAACCGTGAAGAAAGTTGCGGAGGTCACTTCCGTGAGGAATTCCAAACAGAAGAAGGTGAAGCATTAAGAAATGATGATCAATTCATGTATGTGTCTGCCTGGGAATTGAAAAATGAGCATGAATGGACATTACACAGGGAGGATCTGAATTATGAAGTCGTAAAACCAAGTCAACGCAGCTATAAATAAAGAGCGATGAATTGGTCATTGGTATTGCATTTGATTTAACGCATTAACATCTCAGTGATATGGAACATAAAAATATAAACCTGAAACTTAAAGTCTGGCGTCAAAAGAACAGTAACGACAACGGCACTTTTGAAACCTATGACGCAAAAAACATTTCGACTGAAATGTCCTTTCTGGAAATGTTTGATGTGTTAAATGAAGATCTGATTAAGGAAGGGAAAGATCCAATCGCATTCGATCATGATTGCAGAGAGGGGATCTGTGGTATGTGCAGTATGTACATTGATGGTCGTCCGCATGGTCCCTGGACAGCCAATACAACTTGTCAGCTACACATGCGTGCATTCAACGAGGGAGACACCGTGGTTGTTGAACCCTGGAGAGCAAAGGCTTTTCCGGTTATCAAAGATTTAATGGTAGATCGTTCGGCCTTTGACCGGATCATACAAGCCGGTGGCTACGTTTCAGTTAATACCGGTAACGCGGTTGACGGGAACTCGCTTCCAATTGAAAAAGACAAGGCAGATGCTTCTTTCGCTGCAGCCATGTGTATTGGTTGTGGAGCCTGTGTGGCCGCTTGTAAAAACAGCAGCGCCATGTTGTTTACCAGTGCAAAGGTTTCCCATCTGGCACTGTTGCCTCAAGGTGAGCCGGAAAGACAAACAAGGGTATTGAACATGGTAGCACAAATGGATAAAGAAGGTTTTGGTGCTTGTACCAATACCGGGGCCTGTGAAGCAGTATGTCCCAAAGAAATATCAATCAGCAATATTGCCCGAATGAATTCGGAATATCTCTCGGCAAGTTTAAATTCCGAGAAGTAATCAACTTGATTCATCCATTACAAGCCTCCTTCGGGAGGTTTTTTGTTTCAGATTCAATGTTTAAACGATCATGAAAAGATTTCTGTTTGTAAGTGCGATCTTTCTTTCCTTGAATGGATGGGCTCAAGGTTATCAAAGCGGGAAACGAACCGTCACATTTAATGATCCGTCCCGTGGCAATCGGTCGATACCAACGGAGCTGTATTATCCATCTTCGGTAAGCGGATCCAATGTTCCGCTTGCTTCGGGTGTTGAATCGTTTCCTGTAGTATGTTTTGCTCATGGTTTTCTCATCAGTCCTGATGCCTATACATGGCTGGGTGATTCTTTGGCAAGAAATGGATTCATCGTTGTGATGCCTTCCACCGAAGGGAGTACAAGTCCCAATCATGCAGCTTTTGCGGCAGACATTTCATTTTTATGCGATCGTGTGATGTCTTTGAATGATTCTTCGGCTTCTTTTTTATACAATCGTGTTGTAAAAAGGTCGGCTGCGGGCGGACACAGTATGGGAGGAGGAAGTAGTTTTCTTGCTGCGGCATCTTCTTCCAAAATCAATGCCTTATTTAATTTTGCGGCTGCCGAAACAAACCCCAGTGCACAACAGGCCGCTTTGCAGGTGCAATGTCCTGCATTGGTTTTTTCGGGCACTTCGGATTGCATCGTTCCACCTGCTACGCAACAAACCATGTATTCCAATATTCCTTACAACTGTAAAACTTATATCAATATTACCGGGGCACTGCACTGTCATTTTGCAAATAATAACAGTACCTGTGCGTTGGGACAAGTCTTTTCGGGTTGCAATTCCTCATCCTTAACGGTTGCGAATGTGTTTTCCAAAACAATGTCTTTGTTGATCCCATTCTTAAATCTGAATCTGAAAAGGGATTGTTATGCAAAAAATCAGTTTTCAGACAATTACAATGCCCTCACAGGTGTGCAAAAGCAAACTGTATGCACCATTGAACCCGTTGAATGTAACGGAACTTCAATCAACGAACGTGATCGTGAATCAAGAGCGTTCTTTGCCTATCCCAATCCGGTAGCCCAAACCCAAAGAATCACACTGAAAATACCGGATAATTCATCCCGGCAATTGCAGATTTACAGTTCATCGGGGTCTTTATTATTCCAAACTACGGTCAACCGGAGTACAGGATATACACTTCCATTCCAATGGTCTTCGCCCGGGCTTTATTGGATCAAATCCATTGGCTCAAAGGGCGAAACCGGATATATAAAGCTTGTGGTCTATTAAAAGCCCATGAATTCGTAATTTGAACTTCTGAAGCAACCGAACAATAAATCTATTTTTACACAGTTATTGTTAAATAATCAGTTTATCCGTTCTGTCATCAGTACCATATTGTGTTTTCTGTTCATCTGCACAGCACAAGGGCAGCAAGATATTTCTGTATCCAACCTTCGCAGCAGAAAAATTTCCACTGAAAAAAACGTCTTTCAAATCGATTCTTTGAGTATCGTGCCCGGAACATTTGTGATCACAGGAATTCCCGTGTCATATTACCAGCTGGATCCCGTCAAAGCAGAACTGATCTGGCTAACAAAACCCTTATTGGATTCGGTATCGGTTTTGTACAGGGTGTTCCCGTACAAACTTAATGCCTCTACATTCCGAATGAGGTATGAAGAGATCATGAACAATTTCATTACAACACCCATACAGTTTGATGATGGAAGTGCCTTTGGAAAGGGAATGTTTGATTTTGGAACCATCAATTACAATGGAAGTTTTGGGCGGGGTATTAGTTTTGGCAACAATCAGGATGCGGTCGTAAACGGGGTTTTGAATTTACAGATCAATGGGATCATTGGCGACAGCATGCAACTGACGGCCGCACTTACCGACAACAATCTGCCTATTCAGGCTGAAGGGAATACACAGCAGTTGAATGAGTTTGACCAGGTATGGATTCAGTTAAAGAAGAAAAGTTGGCAATTGAATTTGGGAGATATTGACATCAGGCGCAATGACGCTTATTTTTTAAATTTTTTTAAGCGATTGCAGGGCGTATCGTTTCAAGTTGAAAGGCCTGTTTTTGCCTCCGGAAAGAATACGACCTTAATGAGCGGTGCCATTGCAAAAGGGAAATTTAATCGCTTTATTTTTCAGGGACTGGAAGGGAATCAGGGCCCTTATCGTTTGCAAGGTCCAAACGGTGAATTGTTTTTTATTGTTTTAGCCGGTACCGAACGTGTTTTTATGGACGGAGAACTGCTCCAAAGAGGAGAAGACCAGGATTACGTGATTAATTATAATACGGCAGAAGTTACATTTACCCCCAAGCGTATGGTAACAAAGGATAAACGGATTCAGATTGAATTCGAATATTCGGATCGTAATTTTTTAAATACTCAATTTTTTGTGAGCAACGAATTGCAGGTGCATCCGCAACTAACATTCCGGGTCAATGCCTTTTCCAATGCGGATTCAAAAAATTCTTCCATCAATCAGGTTTTGAATAAAGAGCAGAAACAGTTTTTGTCCGATGCCGGCGATGTATTGGAGAATGCGTTGTACCCATCCATTGTTAAAGATACGTTTACGATCAATCGAATTTATTACCGTTTGACAGATTCCCTTGTAAACGGTGATTTGTACGACTCTGTACTCGTTTTTACCAATCAAAACACCGGGACTGTTTACAGCGCCGGATTCCTGGATTTGGGTGAGGGGAATGGCGACTATCTTCCGGAAATAACCGGAGCAAATGGCAGGGCTTTTAAATGGATTGCGCCGGTCAATGGAAAGAAGATGGGGAGGTTCGCTCCGGTAACAAAACTGATCGCCCCCCGTACACAACAAATGATGACGGTGGGTATGGACTATCGCATTCATAAAAAGTTATTGCTTCAAACTGAATTCGCATGGAGTAAGTTTGACGTGAATACGTTTTCTAAAAAAGATAAATCCGATGACTGGGGTGGTGCGGGCAGAATCAGAATGGAATATGAAAATCGCTTTAACGGCCAGCGTAAAAATCCCTTGAATTATAAACTGAGCGCAGGTTATGAGCAAGTTCAAAATCGTTTTCGTCCGTTAGAACGATTGCGACCGGTAGAGTTTACAAGGGAATGGGGACTCCCAATTTTTCTGAAACAAGATGATGAAAGAATAACGAATGCGGAAATTGATCTCTTTAGAAGCAGTAACAATCATTTTCGATATGTTTTTCAAACATACCGGCGCGGAACTGCTTTTTATGGAACACGTCATGCCGTACAATACAACTTGCTTCAAAAAGGATGGAACTGGGATAGTAAAGTGAGTTATTCAACCACAGACAGTGGCATTGTAAACGGCTTTTTTTTACGACCCGATATCACCTTCAAAAAAACACTCTTCAAATTGAGAGATGTTGAAGTAGGCGGTCGTTATTACAGAGAACACAATGAAGTGAGAAACAAACAACCCGATTCACTGAGCCGGATGAGTTTTAGTTGGGATACCTGGACTGTCTATTTCAGAACAAAGGAACAACCCAATCGGTTTGGGTTTAACTTTTTTACCCGTCGCGATTTATTGCCCTCCGGGAAACAATTTATTGAAACCGACCGAAGTTTGAATTATTCCGTTTACGGCGAATGGATGAAAAATGAACACCATCAGTTCAAGATCAATGCCACACTTCGAACGCTAAAAGTGTTCAATACAACGCTATCCGGTCAAAAATCGGATCGTACTTTATTGGGAAGAGGCGAGTACCTGATCAACGAATGGAAGGGATTTGTTACAGGAAATGTGCTTTACGAACTTGGCTCGGGACAAGAACAGAAACGGGATTTCTCCTTTTTGGAGGTGCCTGCAGGACAGGGTGAGTATACCTGGAACGATTACAATAACGATGGAGTGCCGCAGTTGAATGAATTTGAAATTGCACAATTCCGGGACCAGGCGCGTTACATTCGTGTTTTTACACCTACGTTGGACTTTATCCGCGCCAATTACAATCAGTTAAATTACAGTTTCAATTTCAATCCTGCTGCAGTTCTTGATTCAAAATCGGGAAGGTTCGGAAAGTTTGCGGCCCGCTTCTCTGCGCAATCCAGTATGCAAATTTTCAAGAAAGAAATTTCAACGAAATCATTCAATTTAAATCCGTTCGGAAAACCGGCCAATGATACCAGTTTGATTACGATCAGTTCCATCATCACGAATACGTTGTTTTTTAATCGTACCAGCAGTCGGTGGGGTGGGGAATTCACGCACCTTCGCAATATCAATCGTTCGATCCTGACCTATGGTTTGGAAACGAGAACGCTACGTGAAATCACCGGACGGATGCGTTTGAATTTCAACCGTAAGTTTTCTGCTGCGCTTGCAGGTAAAGCAATCAAAAACGAACTAATGACCCCCGGGTTTGCCAATCGTAATTTTCTTTTACAACAATGGAATACCGAACCGGGTATCAGTTTTCAGGATGGAACGAAGTATCGTATCCAACTGAGTTATAAATATGAGCAAAAATCGAACAAGATCGGATTGCAGGAAAAAGCGTTGATTCATTCTGTAATTTCTGAGGTAAAATACAATGTGCTCTCCAGCAGTACGGTGAACGCACGTTTTCAATTCAGTAACATACAATTTGAAGGCAGCAGTACCAATAGTACGGTGGCCTTCATCATGCTGGATGCTTTGCTGCCGGGCAAAAACATGATCTGGAACATCGATTTTACAAAACGACTTTCGAACAATATGGAATTGAATTTTCAGTACGACGGGCGTAAACCGGGAGATGGCCGTGTCATTCACACGGGAAGAGCCTCTGTTCGTGCATTGTTTTAAATAAAAAACGACCGGTGATTCCGGTCGTTTTTTATTTAAGTATGGATCCAATTAACGTAAGGTTCTGCTTCCTTCGCCAATTTTAAATCCGTTGTTGTAGATTTCAACTTTGTACGTTCCTTTTACAAATTTAGCTCCGGGTTTCCAGTCAATGGAAAGCGGCACAGATTTGGCGGCACTGAAATACACATTAGTTTTTTGCGTGTAGATACGCTCTCCGTCTTCACGTGTATTGAATCGTCCGCTTCCTAAGGCTTCGTTACTGATGACGGTTCCCTCAGGATCTGTAATAATTACATAAACATCCTTTGTTTCGTCTTCGCCAACTCGGTTGTAAACGTTAAACGTCAGTTTTAATTTATCGACACGTTTTGCTACATCCTTTGCTTTTTCTTTACCGCCGCGGCGCTCATCAATGGTTACGATATTAATGTTCGATGCCACAAGTGTGGAAGCAACATCCAGTTTATCTTCAACCTCTTGTTTCTTTTGTTTGGTTTGTTCGTATTCCTGACGAAGATTGTCTTTTTGTGTAATGAGTTCTTGTTTTTCATTCTTCAGTTGCAGGTTTTCGCCACGTAATGTTTCAACTTCCTGAACATAGCCGCTGATTTTTGAATTAAGTTCTGTAATCAGTCGTTTGGCTTCTGCCAGATCCGCCGCTGTTTTACGTTCTTTATTCAGCAAGGCCTGGATTCTTGCTTTCATGGTTTCAACCTCTGTGTTTTTGGTTTGAACCAAACTGTCCAGACTGGTATTCATGGATGTCAATTCATCCAGTCTTTGTAAGGCCGCATTGTATTCATTTTGTACCGCAGTTTTAGCACTGTCACTGGCGGTTAATTGTGTTTGTAATTGCGTTGTGATTTCTTTGGTTTGTGATTTGTCCCAAATGATATACCCCCATGTTCCAAGCAAAGCAGCGATCAGTAAGCCATAAATGATGGTGCGGTTGTCTTTTTTCTCGGGATTCGAAGGGTTTTCCTGTGATGATGCAGATGGATAATTTGAATACGACATATTTGTTGTTTAAAAATTTGCCTAAATTTAAGTATGGCTAACCACAATTCTCTCAATCCGGAGCATCTTTTCGTTCTGGATATTGAAACAATACCTCAGGTTGAACATTTTGACGCGCTCTCCGATCAATGGAAAGAACTCTGGACTGATAAAATTTCCAAAACCATGCCAGAAATGAATGAGCCGGCAATTATCTATGAAAAAAAGGCCGGAATTATGGCCGAATTTGGAAAAATTATCTGCATCAGTTTTGGTGTTTTCTATTACGACAGAAGTAAACGTCTATGCTTGCGTGTACGATCCTTTGCTGATTCCAGTGAAGAAAAAATCTTAAAACAATTCATTCGAGCCGCCGATCGTATGTTTGAAAAGGTCAGAGATTTTCAGTTTGCAGGTCATAATATTAAGGAGTTTGACATTCCCTTCATTTGCCGCCGAATGATGATCCATGGCATCGGGCTTCCCGAATACCTCCAGCTGAATGGCAAAAAGCCTTGGGAAACCAATCTGATTGATACAATGCAACTTTGGAAATTCGGCGATTACAAAAACTACACATCTCTGCATTTAATGGCCTCCGTCTTGGGGGTACAAAGTCCAAAAGATTTGATGGACGGAAGCAAGGTGAAGCAGGTGTTTTATGAGGAGAAAAATCTGCGTAAAATTGCTCATTATTGCCGGAACGATGTAATTGCTGTTGCCCGTGTTTTATTACGCCTTCAGCAATTACCTTTGTTGCCCGATGAACAGATCTTTATTTCAAACGGATCTTAAAGGTAAAAATGCAGCTCCATGAACGTCGATAAAATTCTACTTGAGTGGAAGAAAAAACAGTACCATCCGGTCTATTGGCTGGAGGGAGAGGAAGAGTTTTATATTGATCTATTGACGCAAGCCGCAGAAACTTCCATTCTATCTGAAGCAGAGGCCGGTTTCAATCTATCCGTCTTTTACGGTAAAGACGCCAACTGGGCAGATGTTGTGAATGCCTGTAAACGTTATCCTATGTTCTCGGAACGTCAGGTTGTGCTTTTAAAGGAAGCACAACAAATGAAAGACCTTGACAAACTGGAACAGTACATTTTAAATCCGCTTCCATCTACGGTGTTGCTTGTAGCACATAAAGAAAAGAAAGTGGATGGCAGGAGTAAGCTTGCCAAAATTTTAAAAGATAAAGCAACTTTGATTTCTACAAAGAAATTAAAGGAGAATGAATTGCCCGGATGGACGCAACAGCTCATTGAAAAAAAAGGCTTCATGCCTACACAAAAGGCCATTCAATTGCTGGTCGATCACATTGGGAATGACTTGAGTCGTATTGCCAATGAAGTGGATAAACTGATTCTCAATTTAGGAACAAGAACTTCCATTACGGAAGACGATGTGGAAGAATATGTGGGCATCAGTAAAGAGTATAATGTTTTTGAATTGCAAAGAGCTGTTGGTTTGCGAAATTTTTCAAAAGCGCTTCAAATCGTGCAATATTTTGAGAGCAATCCCAAAGCGGCTCCAATACAGATGGTATTGCCTGCTTTGTACAGCTATTTTTCTAAGGTGTTTATGTTGTTTGGCGTGAAAGGGGATGATAAAACGATCGCCGATCAAACGGGAATCAACAGTTGGTTTCTGCGTGATTATAAAAGTACCGCTTCCATTTATGGATTCGAAGGAATCCAATCAACGTTGGTCCTCTTGCATCATTACAATCTCCGCAGTCTGGGGGTACATGATGCGGGAACAGAAGATGCTTCTTTGATGAAAGAATTGCTTTATAAGGTTATGATGAATGCCGCTTAATCGCGTTGTTTTCCAACATCCTTTCTGTTTCAATTACCTGAAACGTCGAACGTACTTCATAATTTACTGTTACTTTCGCAAAAAAATTGCTTTATGGCTTTAATGAAATCCATTTCAGGGATCCGTGGTACGATTGGTGGACAGCCCGGAGACAATCTTACTCCCATTGATATCGTCAAATTTACCGCAGCTTACGGTACCATGTTGGGTGCCGGAAAAAAAGTTATTGTTGGAAGGGACGGTAGAATGAGTGGCGAAATGGTTCGTAGTTTGGTTGTTCAAACCTTGCTGGCCTTGGGTATTGATGTGGTGGACCTGGGTCTGAGTACAACGCCCACCGTTGAAATGGCTGTTACATTTGAGGGTGCCGATGGGGGCATCATTCTTACGGCCTCCCACAATCCCAAGCAATGGAATGCATTAAAACTCTTAAACGAGAAAGGTGAATTTATCAGTGCAGAACAAGGCCAAAAAATGTTAGAAATTGCTGAAAAGGGAGAATTCTCTTTTTCGGAGATCGATCAGTTGGGATCCTGTACTCAGGATGATACCCTGCTTCAAAAACATATCGATGCTGTTCTGACCCATCCTTTAGTGGATCAAAATCTGATCGCATCCAAAAACTTTAAAATTGTAATTGATGCCATCAACAGTTCCGGTGCTATTGCTGTTCCCCGGTTGTTAAACGCTTTGGGCGTGACTGATTTTACAGTCCTCAATGCCGAAATGCATGGAAATTTTGCACACAATCCTGAACCATTGCCCGAAAACCTCAAGGAGCTCTGCAACGAAGTCGTTCGTCAACAGGCACATTTTGGAATTGCTGTAGATCCCGATGTAGATCGGTTGTGTTTTGTAAGTGACGACGGTTCTTTGTTTGGAGAAGAATACACACTGGTGGCTGTTGCCGATTATATTTTATCGCGCAAAAAAGGAAATACCGTTTCCAATCTTTCTTCCACTCGTGCATTGAAAGACGTGACTGAGAAATGGGGGGGGACTTATGCTGCAAGTGCTGTTGGGGAAGTGAATGTGGTAGCCAAAATGAAAGCGGTTAATGCGGTCATCGGTGGAGAAGGAAACGGTGGAATCATTGATCCGGCCTTGCATTACGGACGTGATGCTCTTGTAGGAATTGCATTGTTTCTGACACATCTTGCGCATTCAGGGCTTCGTTGTTCTGAGCTGCGAAAAACTTACCCCGATTATTTCATGAGCAAAAATAAGATCGATCTTCCTGCCGGGACAGACGTAAAGGGTGTTTTGAAGCAAGTGGAACAATTGTACCAAAACGTTCCTGTCAATACAGAGGATGGTCTAAAAATAGAATTTGAAAAAAGTTGGGTTCACTTAAGGGCCAGTAATACGGAACCAATTATCAGAGTTTATTCTGAAAGCGAAACAGCGGAACATGCAGATCAATTGGCCTTGCAATTGGTCAATGATATCAAAAAGCTGATGTAGTACTTGTAACCGGAAGCCGGTATTTTTGTTAGACATATGATGAAGCGGATCTATTTTGATAATGCTGCAACGACTCCACTTGCTCCAGAGGTACTGGAGCATATGTTGCCATATCTGACGGATTATTTCGGGAATCCTTCGTCGATACACGCTTATGGGCGAGAAACCAGATTAGCTATTGAGAATGCCCGAAAATCCGTAGCACGTTTATTAAATGTTCATCCTGCCGAAATCTTTTTTACCAGTGGAGGAACGGAAAGTTCCAATACAGCCATTCAATGTGCTGTAAGGGATTTGGGCTGCACACATCTCATTACCTCTGCAGTCGAGCATCATGCCACACTGCATACGGTTTCTTTTTTGGAGAAAACAGCGGGCATCACAATTTCGTACGTACAGGTGGATTCCGATGGTTATATCAGCTATGATCATTTAGAAACACTACTGCAGGAAGCACCCGGAAAAACACTGGTTTCATTAATGCATGCCAATAATGAAATCGGTAATATGACGGATCTCGAACGTGTGGGAACGCTATGTAGGTACCATAATGCCATTTTTCATTCCGATATGGTACAAACAGTGGGGCATTTTCCGATCGATCTGCGCAGTATTCCTGTTGATTTTATATCGGCTTCTGCCCATAAATTTCATGGGCCAAAGGGGACCGGAGTTTTGTACATCAATGAAAATATCCGGATTCAACCCTGGATCCACGGAGGAGGTCAGGAACGGAATATGCGAGCCGGTACCGAGAATGTCAGTGGTATTGTAGGTTTTTCCAAAGCATTGGAATTGGCAATAACTTCGTTGGAGTCTGATCAAACTTCTATTTTACATCTCAAAAACTACATGATCAAGCAACTGCGGTCTTCTGTACCGGGCATCGCATTTAATGGCGATCCGGAAGGCGCCTCACATTACACCATTCTCAATGCGGCCTTTCCCTTCACGCCTAAGACGGAGTTGCTGATGATGAATTTAGACATCCATCATATTGCTGTATCGGGCGGTAGTGCCTGTACCAGTGGTGCTGCACAGGAATCGCATGTTATTCGGGCTGTCAATCGTTATCCGGACCGCATTCCGATTCGTTTTTCTTTCAGTAAATACAACTCGATTCAAGAAGTTGACACGGTTATGGCCAAACTACAGGAAATGTTATAGTGACCTTACGGCTTCTTTTAAATTTTACGCCGGTAGTCGTAGGAATTACCAAAAAGTAAATAATTTCACTCAAAAATCGATTATGACCTTAAAACAATGGACCATCCTTTTGGTTGTTGCTTCTTTTAGTTTGAATGCGTGTAACAATCAAAAAGAGGCTAAAACTGCTGCGGAATCTTCTTCCGATTTTCCGGAATTTATCAAACAGTCAAATATTTATGAGGTGAACGTCCGTCAATATACACCGGAAGGTACGTTCAAAGCATTTGAAGCTTCCTTGCCCCGGTTGAAAGAAATGGGAGTGGACATTCTTTGGTTTATGCCCATCACTCCAATCAGTGTTGTAGATCGCAAAGGTACTTTGGGCAGCTATTACGCAGTGTCCGATTATACGGCTGTAAATCCCGAATTCGGTACAATGGAAGACTGGAAAGCGCTTGTTAAAAAAGCACATGAGATGGGATTTAAAGTCATTACCGACTGGGTTGCCAATCATACCGGAGCCGATAATCGCTGGTTGGAAACCAATCCCGACTTTTTTGTACGAGGAAAAGATGGTAAACCTGCGTTTGCGTTTGACTGGAGTGATACACGCGACTTGAATTATTGGAACCCGATTTTACACGATAGCATGATCAATGCCATGAAATTTTGGGTTACAGAAACCGGAATTGACGGTTTTCGTTGTGATGTTGCTTCTGAGTTGCCACGTTTATTTTGGCAACATTGTAATACCGAATTAAAGAAAATTAAACCCAACATCTTCATGCTTGCCGAAGCGGACGTAGCCTGGATTCATGATGCCGGTTTTCATGCTTCTTACGGATGGGATGCGTTTTCCAAAATGAAAAAAATTGCTTCGGGTGAAGTGTCTGCGAAAGTACTGGATACCACCTTGCGCAAATTGGATGAATCCTTTCCTCCGGGCACAATCAAAATGTATTTTACCAGCAATCATGATGAAAACAGTTGGAACAAGGCCGATTACGCAACCATGCCGGGTGCGGTTCATGCGCCATTTGCTGTATTAACACAAACCTGGAAAAACTCCTTGCCGTTGATTTACAGTGGACAGGAAGAACCCTTCCTGGATTCAATTTCCTTTTTTTACAAGGATACCATCACGTTTAAGACCTATCAACGGGCTGCCTTTTATAAAACGCTTTTATCCCTGAGAAAGAGCAATCCGGCCTTGGCCGTTGATGCAGCCTATCAAAAAATAGAATCGGGTAACGATGACGCCATTTATGCCTACCTGCGTGAAAAGAATGGTAAAAAGGTTTTGGTTGTATTAAACCTCAGCTCTAAACCTCAAACTGTACCCGTGAAAGCAAATATTCAAGGAGGTCCATTGAATGTGTTCAGCGGTAAGGTGGAACAATTGTCAGACAATCATACATTTTCATTAGATCCATGGGGCTACCGGGTTTACAGCTATTAATCGGGTACGAATCATCTTTCAAGGGAGTTGCAACAAGCAACTCCTTTTTTTATAAAAAAACCCGGATGTATCCCTACATCCGGGTCGGGCAATCAAACCATTTATGTTTTCTTGCTCCTGTTTTGCCTTTAATACCAGATGGTGTAAAATTCAAACAGAGCAGCAACTTGTAAAATGATTGAATTCATCTGCAGAACTGATTTGTGATAGCTGAATTTTAAATGACCCGGTTTCCTGTTTTTACCCTATTTTGAAGTCTTAAAGATTTGGATATGAGCAGAAGTCTTTTCCGTACAAAACAAATTGATTCCATCCTTCAGGATGCAGACAGTACAACACAAGGGCACGGCTTGCGAAGGATTCTCAGTTTACGGGATTTGACATTCTTTGGTATCGCAGCAGTCATAGGTGCGGGGAGTTTCAGTAGTTTGGGATCGGCTGTTTTCAGTGGCGGACCGGGTGTTGTGCTGCTTTTTATTATCACGGGGATTGCCTGTGCGTTTACGGCTTTGTGTTATTCCGAATTTGCCAGTCGCATTCCGGTTGCCGGTAGTGCTTATACCTATGCCTACGCCAGTTTTGGAGAATTGTTTGCCTGGATCATCGGATGGGCCTTGATCATGGAATATTCGATCGGGAACATCTATGTTTCATTCAGCTGGAGTGATTATTTTACTTCTTTTCTCGATAAAACGGGTGAAAGTTTGGGAATGAACCTTCATGTGCCCGATTATTTGAGCAACAGTTATCCGGAAGTGAAAAAGGCAATCACTTCGGGTAATATGAATAAAGAAATGCAGGATGCCTGGACCCATGCTCCGCAATTGAATGGATTCCGTATCATTCTGGATCTTCCTGCATTTTTAATCAATGTGTTGATCACCTTCCTTGTATACCGCGGCGTTAAAGAGAGCCGTAATTTCAGCAATGTAATGGTGGTGCTGAAATTGGCTGTAGTATTGATTGTTATTTTGGTTGGAGGGTATCTGATCTTTGCCAATCATCTCACAACCAATTGGCTGCCCGTCAATTCATCAGGAACTCAAAGTTTCATGCCTAATGGTTTTAGTGGTGTCATGCGGGCTGTTGCCGGAGTCTTTTTCGCCTACATCGGATTTGATGCCGTCAGTGTTCTTGCTGAAGAAAGCAAAAACCCACAACGAGATCTTCCGCGCGGAATGATTCTTTCCCTTGTCATTTGCACCATCGTTTACATATTACTGGCCTTGGTCCTTTCCGGTGCCGTTCATTATTCTTTGTTTGATGGAGTGGGCGACCCGTTGGCGTTTATTTTTGAAAAACAAAATTTGAATGTTGGGTGGATGCAATTCCTGGTTTCCATTTGTGCCGTAGTTGCCATGACCAGCGTCTTATTGGTGTTTCAAATGGGACAACCCCGCATCTGGATGAGTATGAGCAGAGATGGATTATTGCCACCCGTTTTTCAAACCATACACAAAAAATACCAAACCCCTTCTTTCTCAACCATCGCTACCGGATTCGTGGTAGGTCTGCCGATTTTATTCACAGATAAAACATTTGTTCTTGATTTTACAAGCATCGCTACATTATTTGCTTTTGTATTGGTGTGCGGAGGTGTTTTGCTGATTCCTCGCAAAGAGAGAAGCGCCGGTAAATTTCATCTGCCCTATATCAACAGCAGGTATCTGTTCCCGATCCTTGTTCTGATAACCGCTATTCTGATCTTCAGTTTGAATCCGAATTACCTGAAGGAACTGCTTGCATTTGACTACTCTGCGAACGAAGCATACACACAAGGTCGTATCACTTTTATGGATGCGGCTACTCCCGCAATCTCGTTACTGCTCTTTTGGATCTCGACACTGATTTTGGCCATAAATGCGTTTCGTAAAAACTATTCGCTGATCCCTTTATTAGGCTTAGTTACCTGTATGTATCTGTTAACCGGAATGACCAAGAGCAATTGGATCTGGTTTATAGGTTGGATGCTCATCGGACTTGTGGTTTATTTTTTATACGGGTATAAAAAAAGTAAACTTTCGCTCAGTAATTCTTCGGACTAATCCTTGTATTCCCCCTTTTTTTGTTGTAACTTATAGTAGATTTTCGAACTAAAAATTACAACTATGAACCTCCTGAAACAAGTTGAACGTTGGGGGGATACACATCACCCCAAATGGATTGATTTCATCCGGATCGTTTTGGGTTTTATTCTGATGGCAAAAGGTGTTCAGTTCATTAACCATATGAATGAATTAACCGCAATGATGGAAAAAAGCCGCTTTATCACAACCGCATCCGTAACGATTATTTCACATTATGTTGTGTTTGCACACCTCATCGGAGGAGCACTGATGAGTTTTGGTTTGCTCACACGTCTTGCAGCCTTGGTGCAAATCCCGATTCTTGCAGGCGCATTAATGTTTGTGAATCTCGCCGGTGGTTTATTTGAACCTCACACCGAGTTTTGGTTTTCGCTTCTTATCATGTTGCTCCTGGTATTTTATTTGATTGAAGGA
>CANGQQ010000030.1 GCA_947456025.1 Chitinophagaceae bacterium
CCTGCTTTTTCGGAAACAGAACCCAAATTCCATAGGAAAACGGACTTGTAGTGTGAAATGGCAACAAAAAGTCTTTAAAACGGCCTTGGAACCAGGAGCCAGAGGGGAATTATGAACGTAACCACAAATAGGATCGGGCGAAAAAAGGCATAAGCAGTACCCCACCCATAGCAAGACCGGCCGGAATCCAACACTGTAACAGCCAGAAAATTCCGGCAAGCCAGCATGGATACAGAAAGGATAAAAAACAAAATAAAATACTGTCGTAATGAACATTCTTAAAACTGATCCAATACGCGAAAAAGTGGCCGATCGCATAAAACGGAACATGAAAAAGAAATCCTAAAACAGCAAATGGCAAAAGTAATTGAGCCCATACGGATTGTTTTGTTTCAACCTTTTCGAGGGCTGACAACCGTAACAATTCGTGTTCCAATGCACGGTTGATTTGCTTCATACGGTTACCCGAATCCGGGATATCCCGAACAATGGTATCCCGAATCCAATTTCCTGCACCGATGTGGATTGTCTTTCCAAAACGGGAAAAGGAATTGTAATGAATCCATACCGGAAGCATTTTCACATTTGTATTGATCTCCCAACTCTGCAGTAAAATTCTGGCCGCACCCTTGCGTAAAGGCTGCAAGGTTGTTTGATAATTACAAAAGCCCTCAGCAAAAATCAAGACGTTCTCCCCTTTTTCCAATGCCTGACAACTTAACCGGAAACTGGATTCATTTAAACTCAACTTATCTTTCCCGTCACGTATTCTGTAAACAGGAATCATCTGGAGCTGATGCAACAAAACGCGGATCCATTTGTGTTTGAATACATCACTACGTGTTAAAAAATGAACGGGCTGCTTCATCAATGCGCCAATTAAAATGGCATCCAGAAATGAATTGGGATGATTGGCCGCTATCAGTATAGGACCCCTATCCCGAAACTGTGAAGGATTGTGAATGCAAATCCGTTTGCAAAAAAGCAACAACGCAGCCCGAGTCCATATTTTGACAAAGGAGTACAACATGCTTATTGTAGGCAAATTAGCCGTTCTTTCCAATAAAACAACCTCTAGTTCAACAAAAAAAGCGAGATTTTGATAATCCCGCTTTTTGGCATGTGGCACAACAATTAATTTATTCGAGTCCCATTCGACTTATAAGAGACCTTTACACGCCTTCCGTAATTTTCAAATTCAACACTCCATTCATCTTCGTTTTTAACCCATACAGGATTTTGCGCAAATGGGTAATGATTTCTAAATGCTGTTTGAACTTTGTTGGGTATGTTTTCTCTTACTTTCCGGTTTCCATACCCCTTTTTATTCCCTTTTGATTTGTTTTTTTCACCTTCCTCATCGTTTTCGATTTTACCTTTTGTCTTGGCTCCAACTTCCTTTTTTTGTCGGGTCTCAATCTCCACCTCTTTTTTGGGTTCGGATGTATTCGATCGCTGCTCGATCACTTTCAAAGAATCCTGTTGAAGTGTTTTATCGATTTGTTCATTCGGTCGTTTATCCTTCGATGGATTCGGTCTTTGCTCAACAGGCGGCAGATTGGGATTTTCAACAGTTGGGGGAACCTGCTGATTGCCGGGATTCTGATTCTTTTCCACTGTGCCCTTAGAATTTTTATCTGCGCTTTTACCTTTCGTATTCGCCTTTTTTTGACCAAACAAGGATGCTGCACTTGCAACAAATAAAAACATTAAAAAGATTTTTTTCATACACGAATCATTTAAAAACAAAATAAGCATTTATTCTAGAACTAGTCTTATAATACGTACCTAAGAATTTCATAAATCTTCTACTCTCAGTAAGCTACAGCTCTGCATTTTTGTGCAATGGCTGAGGCTGCGATAAAACCGCTTGTCCAGGCATGCTGAAAATTGTAACCGCCCGTTATGCCATCCACATCCATGATTTCACCCGCAAAAAATAAATTGGCCTGAAGCTTACTTTCCATTGTAAGATGATTGATCTCCTGTAAAGCTATACCACCGGCTGTTACAAACTCTTCCTTAAAAGTTGTTTTACCTGAAACAACAAACGAGAATTGAAGTAGATCCCGAATGAGTTGCTGTTGCGCCCGTGCGGTCATATCGGCAATTCTGCAATCTCCGTCCACTCCTGCATTTTTGAGTAGAAAATGCCACAACCGGACGGGTAGTTTAAAAAAGTTACTGTTGTATATTTTCATGCTGCCCTGATGCAATCGGGCTTGCTGCAATTGTTCTTTCAAATGATCGATATCCATTGCTGGTAACCAATTTACTAAAACGGTAAATTGATAGTCCAACTGATTCAACTCACGGGCTGCCCAGGCCGATAATCTCAGGATAACAGGACCGCTTAAACCCCAGTGCGTGATCAACAACGGTCCGGTTTCTTTGTATTTTAAAGATTGAATTTTTACAGTTGCCTCCGGTACAACAATCCCCATGAGTTGATTGATAGGATTGCCCGGTAAATTGAATGTAAATAATGAGGGGACAGGATTCACGATTGTATGACCTGTATTTTGCAACCACCCTACTTGTTCGCTTCGTTGAAATCCGCCACTGGCTACACAAACAAAATCAGCTTCCAATGAATCATTGTTCTTAAATATTAATTTCCACAGATCGGTTTCCCGTGTCAATGTTTGAACTTCCCGATTGTAAAGTATTTCAACGCCGTATTTAGCTGCCTCGGCCAACAAACAATTGATTACAGATTGGGATGAATCCGAAACAGGGAACATGCGCCCATCCGGTTCTGTCTTTAATTTCAAACCGCGCTCTTCAAACCAACGTACCGTATCCGAAGTGAAAAAATGATGAAATGCTTTTCTTAAAAATGTCCCGCCTCTTGGGTATCCTGCGCTCATTTGTTGCAGATCACGACATCCGTTTGTGACATTGCATCTTCCCCCGCCACTGACTTTTACTTTGGATAAAATTTTTGTTGTCTTTTCGACGATGAATACTTTGAGTCCGGGATGCATTCTTGCCGCATTGACAGCACAAAAAAAACCTGCTGCTCCTCCTCCTATTACAACTAATGTTTGATGCTGCTTCATAAAACGGGCTTTCAATAAAACACCCCTTTTGAAGGGGTGTCGGATAAATTAGTAATAAGAAGCATCAAGATTTGGATTGGCCTTTTCTGCAAGTTCAATACTTTGAAATGAAGACAAAATATCCGCCTTTCCTTTCTTGACACAGACCGTATGTTCAAAATGGGCGGAAGGTTTGCCATCACCGGTACGAATGGTCCATCCATCCACATCGTGATACACTTCTTTTAGTCCCATATTGATCATCGGTTCAATAGCTATAACGGTACCCTCTTTAAGCTTTGGGCCTGTTCCTCGTTTTCCGAAATTTGGAACCTGTGGGTCCTCGTGAAGGTTGCGACCTATTCCATGGCCTACAAGCTCCCTTACCACGCCGTATCCATGTTGCTTCTCGGTATATTCCTGAATGGCAAATGCGATATCGCCAATACGATTTCCGTGTACCGCTTTTTCAATTCCTTTCATCAAAGATTGCTTGGTCACGCGCAACAATTGCAGCGTATCGGCAGTTCCTTCACCTACGATGAATGTATACGCGCTATCTCCATGATAGCCGTTCATATAAACACCGGCATCAACCGACACGATAGCACCTGATTGCAATACGGCATTGGTTGGAAATCCGTGCACTACCGCATCATTAACCGAGATACATGTAGTATAAGGATACCCTTTATAATTTTTGAAAGAAGGTACGCCGCCATTGTCCAGAATGAATTGCTCCAGGCAGGCATCAACTTGCATTGTTGTGATTCCCGGCTTTAACATCTTTGCGGCTTCAGCCAAAGCTTCACCTACCAATAATGCACTTTTCCGGATCAATTCAATTTCAACCGGTGAACGATAATGAATCATACTGTTTTTATTAAAAAGCCCTGACAAAGTTTGCCAGGGCTTTATTTCAAATGAACTATTTTTTAGATCGGAGAAGTTGCTGTCTGGCGTCCCTGAATTCTTCCGCCTTTCATTAAGCCGTCGTATTGACGCATTAATAAATGTGTTTCAATTTGCTGCAGCGTATCTAAAATAACTCCTACCATAATCAGAAGCGAAGTTCCACCGAAGAAAGTTGAAAACCCGCTGGTGATTCCAAAGTTTTTTGCGATACCGGGCAAAATACCTACCAATGCCAGGAATATGGCACCGGGCAAAGTGATTTTATCCATCACAGAACCGATATAATCTGCCGTGGGTTGTCCGGGTTTTACTCCCGGGATGAATCCATTGCTCTGTTTCAATCCATCTGCAATTTGTTTGGGATTAAATATGAGCGCTGTGTACAGGAACGTAAAGCCAATGACTAAGACAGAATACAGAACCATATACCAGATATTACCATGATCACTTAAAACGGCTGCCAATCCTTTTGTGGATTGAAAACCGGTTAGTAACGTGGGCAAAAACATGATTGCCTGCGCAAAGATGATCGGCATCACACCGGAACTGTTTACCTTGATGGGCAGGAATTGACGTGCACCACCAAACTGGCGATTTCCTACAATTTGTTTAGCATAGTTGATTGCAATTTTCCGGACACCTTGTACCAGAATAATCAATCCCATAATTACAGCTATCATGATTGCAACCTCAACCATAAAGATTAAGAGACCGCCACCACCACGATTCATTTTCGAATCGAATTCTGCTGCAATCGAAGCAGGGAAACGAGCTAATATCCCAATCATGATAATCAATGATGTTCCATTGCCCAATCCTTTATCGGTAATTTTTTCACCCAACCACATCACAAACAACGTTCCTGCAGTAAGTACGATGGTTGTTGAAAGCCAGAAGTAACTGCTATACGAAGCCAGAATAGCTCCACCGGCAACTTGAGGATCACGTAAATAAGCTACGTAAGCACTGGCCTGGAAGATGGTTACTATGACAGTGAGGTAACGGGTCCACTGGTTGATTTTCTTTCTGCCACTTTCGCCTTCTTTTTGCATTTTTTGCAACTGAGGCACCATGATGCTCATCAATTGCATGAAAATCGAAGCAGAAATGTAAGGCATGATACCCAATGCAAAAACGGAGGCACTTGAAAAGGCTCCACCGGCAAAGGAATCGAAAATGCCTAAGATACCTTCTTTGGCCTTTGAATTTAATTGTCCCAATGCAGAAGGATCAACACCCGGTAAAACAATATGAGATCCCAGGCGGTAGACGAGCAACAACAAGAGCGTGAAAACAATTTTCTCTCTCAGTTCATCGATGCTCCAAATATTTTTAACGGTCTGTATCAGTTTTTTCACTGGAAAAAATCATTTTTAATAATTGCCAAAGGCGTTCAGTTTGAACGCCCGGCAAATATCGTTAATTATTTCACGATTTCAACTACTCCACCTACTGCCTCGATAGCAGCTTTTGCTTTTTCACTTACAGCATGTACCTTAAAAGTTAACTTAGATTTCATTTCACCGTTAGCCAGGATTTTAACTTTTTCGGTACGGCTGATCAATCCATTTGTATAAAGGTTTTCCAGAGAAAACTCATTGATCCCGTATTTTTCGGCAATTTGTTCAATTTGACCCAGATTGAATACAGCATATTCAACACGACCCGGATTTTTAAACCCGCGTTTTGGTACACGACGTTGAATGGGCATTTGACCCCCTTCATGTGCCATCTTGCTTTTATAACCGGCACGACTTTGACCACCTTTGTTACCTTTTGTTGAAGTTCCACCCTTACCGGATGCTTCACCACGACCAAGACGCTTTTCTTTTTGTACAGAACCTTTAGCAGGTTTTAAATTGTGTAGTTTCATTTTTTTAGATTTTGAACTTACGGGGAATCACCCCTCGCATTTTTTTAAAAAATTAAGACTAAAAGAAAAAGAACAGTTGATCAAAACTGTTCCTGTTTCAGATTAAGCTAATTCTTCGACTTTCAAAAGATGGTTTACCTTTTGAACCATTCCAAGAATCTGGGGCGTAGCTTCCAATTCTTTAGTGGAATTGGTTTTGCTCAAACCCAAAGCCTGTAACGTTTTTTTCTGACGCTCAGGTCTGTCGATCGGACTTTTAACTAAAGTTATTTTTATCTTTTTCATATCTCTGTCGTTTGTTAGTTCGGCACTTTATGAAGGGGCGCCTGCTCATTACCCGTTAAACACTTTCTTTAATCCAAGGTTGCGTTGACGTGCAACACTAATGGGTTCACGCAACATCGTTAACGCTTTGAAAGTTGCTTTCACCACATTGTGAGGATTGGCAGAACCCAATGACTTTGCCAATACGTCTGTTACACCTGCACTTTCCAGAACAGCGCGCATACTACCACCAGCAATTACACCGGTACCATGTGCTGCGGGCTTAATCAACACTTTGGCAGCACCTTCTTTCGCTAACTGATCGTGAGGGATGGTTCCATGCATAACAGGAACTTTAACCAGATTTTTCTTTGCATCTTCAATTCCTTTAGAAATTGCAGACTGTACTTCTTTGGCTTTCCCTAAGCCGTGGCCTACAACACCATTTGCATTTCCTACTACAACGAGTGCAGAGAAACTGAAGGCACGACCGCCTTTGGTTGTTTTAACTACCCGGTTGATCGCTACAACTTTTTCTTTTAATTCCAGGTCACCGGCTTTTACCTTATTTGTGATTACTTTAGACATTTATGTTTTTATTAAATGTTTGAAATGTTAGAATTGTAAACCGGCTTCTCTTGCACCTTCAGCTACTGCTTTAACCCGACCATGATACAAGTTGCCTCCACGGTCGAAGACAACAGCAGTAAGACCCAATTGTGTTGCTTTTTGTGCAATAGCAGCGCCTGCCAATTTGCTTTTTTCAACCTTTGTTCCCTTTTGAGCTTTGATGTCCTTGTCGTTTGTAGACGCAGAAGCAATTGTTTTTCCATTTACATCATCAATCAACTGGATGTAAATTTCTGCATTACTGCGAAAAACACTCAAACGAGGCATTTCCGGTGTACCCGCTACTTTTTTCCTGATGGAGTAACGTATTTTTTGTCTTCTTAATAATTTAGAACCTGTTTTCATTATATTATTTTTTCTCTCCTGATACTGCCAGGAGCATTCGAAAATTTAAATGTTATTTACCTGCTGCTTTACCGGCTTTACGACGGATGAACTCACCAACATATTTCACACCTTTTCCTTTGTAAGGTTCAGGCTTACGTAAGCTGCGCAATTTAGCTGCTACCTGACCCAACAACTGCTTGTCAATTCCTTCCAGTGAAATCATCGGATTTTGACCTTTTTCCTGAGATGTAACAACTTTCAATTCACTCGGTACTTCAAAAATGATGTTGTGGGAGTAACCTAAAGCTAAATCAAGAATATTTCCTTGGTTTGCTGCTTTATAACCAACCCCAACCAACTCCAGTTTTTTAGCAAACCCTTCAGTTACACCTTTAACCATATTGGATACCAAAGAACGGTACAAACCATGCATGGCACGGTGACGTCCCTGATCTGTAGGACGACTAAAAGTCACAACGCCGTCATTAATTTCAACGGTGATGTCACGATCAATGGCTTCTTTCAATTCGCCCTTGGGTCCTTTTACAGTGACTACGTTATCCTTTCCTACGGTAATCGTTACACCTTGTGGAATTACTACCGGTTTTTTACCTATACGAGACATAATTATTTAAATTTCGAATTTACAATTTGAGGCTTTCGTTTTCAGTTGCCGTATAGAGAACTTAAATTTTCGACTGGCCCCTATTTCTGTTGCGGGAAAATCCCGGTAAATATTAATAAATGTAGCAAAGAATCTCGCCACCTACATTTTGAGATTTAGCCTGCTTATCGGTCATCACACCTTTTGAAGTACTCACGATTGCAATACCCAATCCGTTTTTAACACGACGGAACTCATCGGGTTTTGCATATTGACGTAATCCCGGACGACTGATTCTTTCCAGTGACTGTATTGCAGGAATACGTGTTTGAGGGTCGTACTTCAAGGCAATTTTGATTACACCTTGTTTGGAATCGTCTTCAAATTTATATTTAAGGATATAACCTTGTTCATATAAAATTTCTGTAATACGCTTTTTTAGGTTGGAGGCCGGTATTTCAACAATACGGTGTCCTGCCATTTGAGCATTTCTTAATCGGGTAAGATAATCTGCAATAGGATCTGTAACCATTTTAATTTGATTTGAATGATGTTTAAAGTTTACTTACAATGTGCATCATATTCAAAACCTGCACTTGTGTTTTATAAAAAAAATTACCAACTAGCTTTTTTAACACCCGGGATCATACCGTTTAAAGCCATATCACGGAACATGATACGTGATATTCCAAAGAAACGAATGTAGCCTTTTGGACGACCGGTAAGTTTACAACGGTTCTTCAAGCGTACAGGTGATGCATTCTTGGGCAAATGATCCAAAGCAGCATAATCACCTGCAGCTTTCAATGCAGCACGCTTTTCTGCATACTGAGCAACCATTCTTTCCCTTTTGTTTTGACGGGCTGTTACTGATTTTTTAGCCATAATTGTGAGTTATAATTCATTCCGTTTTTGCGGAATTTGAAACAATGATTTAGTCTTTTTTAGCGTTTTTAAAGGGCATTCCCATTTCCTTCAATAATTCGTACGCTTCTTCATTCGTTGTTGCAGTTGTTACGAAGGTAATGTCCAGACCGGTAATCTTATTCACTTTATCGATATCGATTTCAGGGAAAATGATTTGCTCGGTAATTCCCATAGTATAGTTACCGCGTCCGTCAAAAGATTTGTCATTAACACCTTTAAAGTCACGTACACGTGGAAGAGCTGCAGAAATCAAACGATCTAAGAATTCGTACATATGTGCGCCGCGTAATGTAACACGTGCGCCAATAGGCATTCCTTTACGTAATTTAAAATTTGAAATGTCTTTCTTGGAACTGGTAGGAACAGCTTTTTGTCCTGTGATAGTTGAAAGTTCTTCAATTGCAATATCAACCAGTTTTTTATCGTTTACAGCTCCGTTTACGCCACGGTTCAGACAAATTTTTTCCAAACGGGGAACCTGCATAACACTTTTGTAAGCAAAACGTTTCATCAACGCAGGTACAACTTCATTTTTGTACTTGCCTGCTAAACGCGGATTATAATTTGTAGTGCTCATTTTATTGTTTTTAAACGATTCAAGATCTTATTTTACAGTCTGACCAGATTTTTTAGAAACCCGAACCAGTTTGCCATTTTCACGCACATTTTTTACTTTAGTTGGTTGTTTGCCATCCCAAAGCATCACATTGGAAATATGAATGGGGGCCTCTTTTTTAACGATACCGCCTTTCGTGTTTTGTGCAGAGGGCTTGCTGTGGCGAGTAATAATATTAACGCCTTCAACCAGTACACGTGATTCATCCGGAAATACTTCCAGGACCGTACGTGCTTTTTTTAAATCTTTATCATCACCGGCAATAACTACTACAGAATCGCCTTTTCTGATACTGAACTTGGGTTTAAATCTGTTGCTCATGTTTTACGCTTTATGCTTGATGACAAACTCAAGAGTTTGGTCAAAACTTAATTTATTGTTTAAAGAACCTCCGGAGCCAATGAAATAATTTTCATATAACCCTTATCACGCAATTCTCTCGCTACAGGTCCAAAAATACGGGTTCCGCGAGGCTCGTCTGAAGCATTTAGAATTACAACTGCATTGTCATCAAAACGAATATAAGAACCGTCTTTTCTACGCAGTTTGTTTTTTGTGCGAACGATAACAGCTTTTGCTACTGTTCCTTTTTTAATACCGCCACCGGGTAATGCATCTTTAACGGTTACCACAATTTTATCACCAATTTTGGCATAATCTTGTCCACTGTTGCCCAGAACTTTAATACAAAGTACTTCTTTGGCACCACTGTTGTCGGCTACGTTTAATCTGCTTTCTTGCTGAATCATATCTTTAACCTTTTAGCCCCTAGCTGTGAGCTGTGAGCAATGAATACAATTAATTTTTGTTCCGGTACTGATCCGGATTATCAAGTTATTTGGCTTTTTCTACCACTTCAACCAGTCTCCAGCGCTTTGTTTTGCTCATTGGACGAGTTTCCATGATTTTAACCATATCACCTATACCACACTCATTTTTTTCATCGTGAGCATGAAACTTGGTTGTCTTCTTTACAAACTTTCCGTAAATAGGGTGCTTCACTTTACGTTCTACAGCAACGGTAATCGTTTTATCCATTTTGCTGCTAGTTACAACACCTGTCTTTGTTTTACGCAGATTTCTTTCTAACATTTTCTTGCTTTTTTATTGTTCCCCGAGAGGAAATGGGATCAAAGACCCAATTGCTTTTTTCTTAATTCTGTTTTCAAACGTGCAATGTCACGGCGAAGCCCGCGGATGCTTACCGGATTCTCCAACGGAGAAATGGCATGAGCAAACTCCAGCTTTTTCAAACGCAGTTCATCTTCAGAGATTCTGGCTGCGAGATCTGTAACAGTGAGATCTTTTATGCTTTTTAAAAAATCAGTTGTCTTTCCCATGTTTATCTGTTTAATCAGTTCTTCTAATGATTTACGCAATCAGGTCTCTGCGCATGATAAATTTTGTTTTGATCGGAAGCTTTTGTGCTGCGAGTGCCATTGCTTCTTTTGCAACATTTTCCGGCACACCGTCCGCTTCAAACAAAATACGTCCCGGTTCGATGATTGCGGCCCAACCCTCAGGATTTCCTTTACCTTTACCCATACGTACTTCTGCAGGCTTACGGGTTACTACTTTATCGGGAAATACACGAATCCAAACGTTACCTTCTCTTTTCATGGCACGAGTCATTGCCTGACGTGCACTTTCGATCTGGCGGTTGGTAAGCCATACGGGTTCCAATGCTTTTAACGCATAAGATCCGAAGGATATGCTTGCACCACGCTTAGCCACAGCACGGATACGTCCCTTCTGTGATTTTCTGTGTTTTGTTCTTTTCGGCTGTAACATTGTTTATATGATTTCTTGTTACTGTTATTTGTTTAAATCAGGCTTTGGGCCTATCTGATATATTTATCCTTTACGGCTGTCTCTGCGTTGTCCGCCACCACGACGATCATCTCTTCTATCGCCGCCTCTTTCATCGCGACGATCTTTGCGATCACCTGGCTTGCTCTCATTGCCGATGAAATTCGGATTAAGATCACGCTTACTTAATACCTCTCCTTTACAAATCCATACTTTGATGCCGATTTTACCGTAAACAGTCAAAGCAAACAGATTGGCATAATCAATATCCATACGGAATGTATGTAAAGGTGTGCGACCTTGTTTAATTTCTTCTGTACGTGCAATTTCAGCACCGCCTAAACGACCGCTTACTTTAATCTTGATACCTTCTGCACCCATCCGAAGAGCCGAAGCGATTGCCATTTTTACAGCACGCTTGTAGTTGATCCTGTTTTCAATTTGACGGGCAATAGTATCCGCTACAATGGTTGCATCAATTTCGGGACGACGGATTTCAAGAATGTTGATCTGAACATCTTCTTTACCGGTAAGTTTCTTCAACTCTTCTTTGATACGATCCACTTCACCGCCACCTTTACCAATGATAATTCCGGGTTTGGAAGTGTGAATGGTAACAATCAGCTTATTTAAAGTACGCTCGATAACGATTTTTGCAATACCGCCTTTATTGATACGAGCATTGACGTATGTTCTGATTTTATTATCCTCAATCAGCTTTCCGGCAAAGTCTTTTTTGTTACCATACCAGTTACTTTCCCATCCGCGGATGATACCTAAACGGTTACCAATTGGATTTGCTTTCTGACCCATAGAATGGTTTGAATTATTTTATCAATTAATTTTTTTGTCTACTATAATGGTTACGTGGTTGCTGCGCTTTCTTACTCTGTAAGCACGGCCCTGAGGTGCAGGACGTAAACGTTTGATACTGCGTGCACCGTCAACATAAATTGTTTTAACAATCAATGATTCGTCAGCTGCACTTTTGCCACTATTTTTTTGTTCCCAATTGTTGATGGCACTTTTCAAAAGCTTACCTAAAGGAGTGGCGGAGTGCTGAGGATGAAACTCAAGTAACGCCAATGCTTTTTCAACGTCCATTCCACGGATTTCATCAGCCAACAGACGCATTCTGCGGGGAGACGTGGGATAATTTCTAAGTTTTGCTACTGCTTCCATTTTAATTCAGTTTATGCAATCTTCTTGCTTGAGTGACCTTTAAAATTTCTGGTGGGTGCAAATTCGCCCAACTTGTGTCCAACCATAAATTCAGTAACATAAACCGGAATGAATTTATTGCCGTTGTGCACTGCAAATGTGTGACCTACAAAATCAGGTGTAATAGTAGAGCGACGGCTCCAGGTTTTGATCACACCTTTTTTTGATTTACCCTCATTGATAGCCAACACCTTGGTTTCAAGATGACTTGCTACATAAGGACCTTTTTTAATTGAACGTGCCATGTTTATAATTCAATTTGAGAATTTGTTAATTTATTTCGCCAGCTTTTTACCGTCTCTGCGCTGGATGATCAGCTTGTTAGAACCTTTGTGCAAACTGCGTGTTTTCTCACCTTTTGCATACTTACCGGTTCTGCTACGTGGATGACCGCCGCTTGAACGACCTTCACCACCACCCATTGGGTGATCAACAGGGTTCATCGCAACACCACGGTTACGGGGACGGATACCTTTCCAACGATTCACACCTGCTTTACCAGCCTGTTCCAAGTTATGATCGCTATTGGAAACAACACCTACAGTGGCATAACAGTTAATCAACACTTTACGCAATTCGCCACTTGGCATTTTTAAGACTGCGTATTTCTCTTCTTTGTTGGTAAGCTGTGCACTTGTACCGGCGCTGCGTACCAATTTCCCACCCTGACCGGGTTGCATTTCAATATTGTGAATCATTGTACCCAAAGGCATATTCTTCATTTGTAAAGAATTACCCAATTCAGGTGCAACAGCGTCACCGGCAATTAAAGTTGTTCCAACTTGCAAACCCTGAGGAGCAAGAATGTAACGTTTTTCACCATCTGCATAATTGAGCAAAGCGATGAAAGCGGTACGATTCGGATCATATTCAATTGAAGCAACTTTCGCAGGTACTTCCTTCTTATTTCTTTTAAAATCAATAACGCGGTATTTCTTTTTGTTACCACCACCGATATAGCGCATGGAGCGACGTCCTTGTGCATTACGACCACCGGTTGACTTTACATTTTCAAGCAGTGATTTCTCAGGTGCGTCGGTTGTGATTTCAGCATATGCGTTCCCAATTCTCCAACGGGTTCCTGCTGTTACCGGTTTGTATTTTTTTAATGCCATTTTTAAATTCTTTTCAATGATTAAATGTCAAATCTTTGCGGCGTATGACCCGCCATTCGTTTTTGGTTTATACGTTGCTGTAAAGATCAATTGTTTCTCCTTCGGCAACCGTAACATAAGCTTTTTTATAAGCAGGCTTGCTCCCTTGGATATAACCGGCTTTCGTAAAACGATTTTTGGCTTTACGTGGAAGAACAGCTGTGTGTACATCTGCTACCTTCACATTATAAAACTCTTCAACCGCTTTTTTGATTTCCAGTTTATTCGCCTTACGATTCACACGAAAAGTAAACGTGTTTCTTTTTTCGCTCAATCCGTTGCTTTTTTCTGAAACAATCGGCTTTATTAAAATATCAGTCTGTTTCATTTAGACTTGTTTTTTCGTTTGGATGATCTGATTACGCAGCTACTTCTTCTTCGCTGAAAATTTTCGCTGTACTTTCTGTTAATACAAGCACTGCATTGTTTACGATGTCGTACGTATTTACATCTGCGAGTAAAGAACCTGTAACAGTCGGTATATTTCTTAAACTGAGATACACATTGTCATTGTTCTCAGGAATCACAAACAATACTTTTTTACCGGCAACATTCAAGTTGGAAAGCACTGCTGAAAATTCTTTTGTCTTGGGAGCTTCCAGATTGAAATCTTCAATGATTACAATTGCATTTTCCTTAGCCTTGTATGAAAGCGCACTCATTTTCGCCAGATCCTTCACTTTCCTGTTCAGCTTGAAGTCATAACCGTGCGGTTTAGGGCCAAAAATAGTACCCCCACCTTTATACAAAGGGTTACGGATATTCCCTTTACGAGATCCGCCGGTACCTTTTTGACGATGCAGCTTACGGCTGGCACCCTTTACTTCGGCACGTGTTTTAACCTTATGGGTTCCCTGACGACGAGCAGCCAAAAATTGTTTTACAGCAAGGTAAATAACGTGGTCGTTGGGCTCAATACCAAAAATTTCTTCCGGTAATTCCACCGTACGTCCGGTTGCTTTTCCTGATTTATTTAAAACTTCTACTTGCATGACTTCTTAAATTAGTTGGTTTACTTCTGAATGTATACGATGGAACCGTTGTGACCTGGAACGGAACCGCTCACCAGGATGTAATTTTTATCGGGGAAAATCTTCAACACTTTCAGCCCTTTCACTTTCACTCTTTCTGCACCCATGCGGCCTGCCATGCGCATGCCTTTCATTACACGTGAAGCATCGGAAGAGTTACCGAGTGAACCCGGAGCACGCTGACGATCGTGCTGGCCATGAGATTGACCACCCACACCATGGAATCCATGACGTTTTACAACCCCCTGAAATCCTTTTCCCTTTGTGGTACCAACTACATCTACTTTCTCGCCTTCTACGAAGATTTCGGTAGTTACGGTTTCTCCAATATTTTTTTCGATGGAATAATCACGAAATTCTTTGACGAATTTCTTAGGTGCCGTATTGGCCTTAGCGAAGTGATTTTTTTCTGAAGCGAGAGCGTTTTTTTCTTTTTTGTCGCCGAATGCAAGTTGCAAAGCAGTGTATCCGTCGACATCCTGTGTTTTGATTTGAGTAACAACACAAGGGCCAGCTTCGATGATGGTACAACTTTGTTGTTTACCATCGGGACTGAAGATGCTGGTCATGCCAATCTTTTTTCCAATAATACCTTTCATTTTGTTTACAGTTTATGCCCTGTAAGGTTTTTGAGACAGATCCGATGAAAGTCGGAATCTTCAATCCCCGTTTACCAGCGACCTTTTCCTTTTTCCCTGCTTTGGTTCGGAAGTACCACCGGCAAACTAACCGCGAAGGGCTAGTTTATATGTACCTCATCTTTTAGTGATGAGATTTTGTTTTTTTAATATCAGAGCTCTTTTTTTCCGGAACAGCGCCGGAATTGAGAGATGAATATGTTTAAGAACTTATGCCAACAAACCGCAAAGCGGCTGTTCGTCAGGCTTTAATTTCAACTTCCACACCGCTAGGCAAATCAAGCTTGCTTAATGCATCAACCGTACGGCTGCTGCTGGTGTAGATATCCAAAAGGCGCTTGTGCGTACACAATTGGAACTGCTCACGACTCTTTTTATTTACGTGAGGTGAACGAAGTACCGTAAATATTCTTTTGCGTGTAGGCAAAGGAATGGGGCCGGTTACGACTGCACCGGTGCTGCGAACCGTTTTAACGATTTTTTCAGCAGATTTATCGACCAGGTTGTGATCGTAAGATTGCAATTTGATTCGAATACGTTGAGCCATAAGTTCTATCCCAAGTTTGAATTGGGAGCGCAAAGGTAGGAACTGAATGTGTTATGGCAAAAAGTTTTCTGATTTTTTTTCAGAATAATGGCAATTTTCTGATTTTTTTCAGGTATCTGCAGGCTAAAATGTAATACCGGCAACAATTTGGAAGGCCCTGCTGCGCCAGGTATCTTTTTGGTCGATACTGTTCAGATTGGTGAACCCGTGCTCATATCGCCCCCCGATAAATACAACCGGTAACTGAAGCCATAACCCCGTTACTACGGAAAAATCGCCGGATTTAAAGACACTTTTGACCTGACTGAGTCCGCTGCTTTGATTGAAAACCATCCCCCACTGTGGTCCCAACTGCCATTTTACACGCTGGGTTGGGCCAATATCTACGTTGAGCAGTGCTGTAATCTTGAAAATATCCATTTTTGCAAAAGGCTGAGAACCATCGCGAAACAAATCGTCGTAAATCTCGGTTGCGTCATTTGAATATTGTGCAGTGCTTTGCGTAAAATGCAGTTCCGGCTGAAAACCAATTTTTGTTAACGGATTAAATTGAAAGAAAACGCCGGCCTGGTAATTGAATTTGTAATCGCCTTTAAAACTCCGCCCATCAATACTATTGATATTAACCCCGCCAATCAGCCCCATTCTAAACGGACTTTCATAATCCTGTTGCATCTTTTGTGCATGAGTAACGGCTGAAAGCAATAAAAAAAACGAGTATAATAAATGTTGCAGTACACGCATCTTGAATGGATTTCATTTGAAACTACGAAAACCTTGCCAAAAATGAGCACGCTCCTTTTTTACAAAACAGAAATGCTTTTCATTATTTTTGGAACTTAGACTACGTATATGAAATTAATTCTAGTTCTGGTGTTCGTGCTGATGATGGCCTATGCCTGCAATCAAAATCCTGAAAAGCAAGATCAAAACTACACCAACCTGCCGGCCCCCACTTCTTTACAATATTCCATTATAAAGGTACACAACCACGACCAGGATGCTTTTACACAAGGTCTTCAGTTTTACAAAGGGGTCCTTTTTGAAGGTACCGGAAATCCAGATAATATACCCGGAAAATCCAGATTGAGAAAAGTAGATATAGAATCCGGAAACGTCCTTCAGGATGTGTCCTTACCCGGCCAATTGTTTGGAGAAGGGATTACCATTTTAAACAACAAAATCTATCAATTAACCTGGCAGGATCACAAAGGTTTCATTTACGATCTGGAAACCATGAAATTGCTGAAAGAATTCAGCTATGGCATTGAAGGCTGGGGCCTTACAAACGACGGCACCCATTTGATTGTAAGTGACGGCAGCAATTCCATTTACTTCTGGGACCCGGAAACATTCAAGGAAATTAAACGCATCAGTGTTCAGGATCACACAGGACTTCGCAACAACATCAATGAACTGGAATATGTAAAAGGGTTTATCTATGCAAATGTGTGGGGGTCCGATGAAATTCTTAAAATTGATGCCGCTACCGGAAATGTGATCGCCTATTTGGATTTGAGTGAATTAAAAAAGCTTTATCCCGAACTAAAAGGAGCACAAAACGAAAATGTCCTAAATGGTATTGCCTGGGACAGCACAGGAAACCGCTTTTTTATCACCGGGAAAAAGTGGTCGAAACTTTTTGAGATCAGGATTCAGTAATGACTACACCAGATACGCTCCGGAAATAACCCCTTCTTCAATTTCAACATATATATGTTCTTCCAGTGTGGTCGCGATGGACATGCCCACATAATCAACCTGAACAGGAAACGCTTTGTGTGTACGCTCCACCAAGACCAGCGTTTGTATGGCCTGGGGCTGATCCTGTAAAAAAGGAAGAAATGCATACAGCATGGTTTTACCACTATTGGCAACATCGTCAATCAACAAGATCGTCTTTCCGGAAAACCCAATCGGCTGATCGATGGCAACCGTTTTGGGATTTCTTTTATCCATCGCTACTTCCAGCAAATCCACTTTAATGGAAGACAAAGACATCACCTCACGTGCCAAAATTTTTGCAACGGTTGTACCGGGCCCCTGTATGCCCGCAAAAAACAAATGCTTCAGATTGTAATTCCGCTCAACAATTTCATAAGCAAGACGTTTTATTTTTCGTGCAGCAGTCTCCTGATCGAGTATGTATTTCTTTTCCATATTTGGGTCTAAAGGTGCAAATTTAAACCGAACGAACCAATCTAATCAATCAACTCGTAACTTAGCGCCCACAAAACACACTGCATGCAAATACTTCAGCAACTTTTATTTGCAATCATCCTCTCAGGAGGGTCCTGGTTTTTTATCAAAAAAGCCCGTGAAATCCGTCGTAACATCTTACTGGGAAAAGATGAAGACCTCAATGACCAACCATCCGAAAGATGGAAAAATATGCTCCTGCTCGCTTTCGGCCAAAAGAAGATGTTTAAAAACCCCCTGGTTGCGCTGCTTCATCTGATTGTTTATGTCGGATTTGTGGTCATCAATATTGAAGTTCTTGAAATTGTGCTGGACGGGCTTACAGGATCGCACCGCTTATTTTTAGCGCCACTCGGCAAATGCTATAATTTTTTGATCAATAGTTTTGAACTACTTGCATTTCTTGTTCTTGTGGCTTGTATCATTTTCCTGACACGCAGAAACCTGATCAAACTACGTCGTTTTGTGAGTAATGACCTCAACGGCTGGCCCCGAAGCGATGCCAATTATATCTTGTTCACAGAAATCGTGCTGATGAGTCTCTTCTTGTTGATGAATGCTTCGGACAGGGCTTTGCAACTGAAACAAGCTGCACACTATCATGATACCGGTAACTTTTTCATATCCGGACTGCTTGCACCTTCACTCCAACAATTGGAGACCGGAACGTTGATTGCAATCGAACGCAGTTCCTGGTGGTTGCACATACTTGGAATCCTTGCATTTTTGAACTATTTACCCTGGAGTAAACACCTGCACATTCTTCTGGCATTTCCCAATGCATGGTATGCACGCCTCACCAACACAGGCGCAATGACCAATATGGAAAGTGTTCAAAATGAAGTGAAATACATGATGCAGCCGGAACTGGCCCCTTCCGAAGCAACCCCGCCATCCAAATTTGGAGCAAAAGATGTTTTTGATTTGAGTTGGAAAAGCTTGCTTGATGCCTACAGTTGTACTGAATGCGGCCGTTGTTCTTCTGCTTGTCCGGCCAACAGCACAGGCAAAGTGTTGAGTCCCAGAAAAATCATGATGAGCACCCGTGACCGACTGGAAGAAGTGGGCAGAAACATCAACAAAAATCAACAGTTTGTCGATGATGGGAAAATGCTTTTGAATGATTATATCACAACAGAGGAATTGAGAGCCTGCACAACCTGCAACGCCTGTGTGGAAGCCTGTCCTGTAAGTATCAACCCATTGCAGATTATTTTGGATTTAAGACGCTCACTCATTATGGAAGACAGCAACGCACCCGGGGAATGGAATGCGATGTTCGGTAATATAGAAAACAACTTTGCTCCCTGGAAGTTCAGTCCGGATGACAGAGATAAATGGACAGAAACTACATAACGTCCTTGCCTAATGTATGTGCTTTTTCAGTTTCTGTACGGTATCTTCGGGATGTTCGATTTGATGCACGGCATCCTTTTTGCGGATGATTTTATACAATTGAATCAAAGCCGTTGCTAAAAAGACAAATCCAATAATCCAATGCAACAGATGCTGGCCGTTGTTTAAATAACGCACCAACATACGACCACCGAAAATAAAAACACAATTTCCGGCAAAGGTACCGGCACCGATCCCCAAAATATAGGAGTTGTAATTCCAAAGACCGGGCTTCAATATGTTTTTTGTAAACAGTACTGCACTCCAACCAAACCAAAACGGAATTTGTACCGGATTAACCGCGCTCATCAATAAGCCCAGAAGATAGCGGTGCATTCCATTAGAAAGTAAAACGTTTTTTTCAACCTTGGGATGAAGTGCTGCCCAAAAACTAGAGACAGCCAAGGCCAATACAATGACCACCGTTAACCATTCCAGCGCTTTCAATAATTTTTCCTGTTTACGTACCCAATCCATTGCAACCAGTGAGATGCGAACGTAAACAATTTCGGCACTGAGGGACCCTGCAGAAAACCACAAAGCAGGAACAATACCGTCGGAGATACCAATTTGCATCGCAGCAATGTTTAAGGTTCCCAGCGGCAAGGACCCCAGAAAACTAATCAGAAAGCCCCATAACATGATTTTCAATACCGGAGTCATGCAAGGCATTTGAGTGAATGATCAATCATATTGTTTCAGTTTTTTAAAGTGCCGGTTGGACGCTTTCAAAAATGTATACCCTTTATTAAAACTCCAATAACGATGTCCCTTCAAATGATTGTGACGACTGATCTCATAAAGCATTTTCCAGTGTTTCAGAATTTCTCTGTACGCTCTGATCAGGCTCATTTGGCAATCATAAATATGATTGGGTTCTGCACCACAACCATTATACTCCAAAATGTAAAAATTGCGTCCTTCCTTTAAATCCTGAATGGATGCCGCCTTAATATCATAACGTCCGTAATAAAAATGTTGAGAGTGTAAGCTAAGCTGATCAAATACCACATGTAACTGTTCGTCAATTTCGGATTGCAAATTGGAAAAATGGGCACCCCGATTGTGATTCCCCGCATAGGATAAATAAAAGATCTGATTCGGCTCCAACACTCGTTCAAAACGATGACCATGACGGTGTTGCATCTCTTCCATGCGATGCGAAGCCCGGGGATGGTTGCAGATCAATTCTTTCAGATTCAACCGGCCATCTCCTTTCACATGTAAAAGTTCTTTTGAGATAAACCCGGAAATCACGCCCTTTTCCGAAGCCGGATGACGATAATAAAATACGCTCACCTCAACGGGTAGATCAATCAACTCCTGAATAAGATACTCAACAGGGATCTTATCATGGTATTTCAGAAGCTGGTCCTCCCGGTCTATTTTACGAAAGAGAATACCTTTCATGCCCACATCGGGCTTTACCACAAAAGGATATCGAAATCCGGATGCTTCCATCTTGCGTTTCACTTCCTCAAAACTCCAATGTGGCTGTATGTAAATAGTCAAAGGCACCGTATGGCCGGGCAGTTGTTCGTACATCTCCTTTTTCCCTTCCCCTTCAAAACCACCAAACGTGATTGTAGGATTGGAAGGCGTGAAAAACCAAACAGAACGGCTCCGAAGCATGTACCAGACCCAAACAAAACTGATGGGAAAGTAAATCAATGCAAAGGGCCACAATTCCCAATTGGTAATTCGATCAATGATTTTTTTGAACATGAAATTCAAAGATAAAGGGCATGTCGAATATATGAACCATCCGAACGCTTGAATTTAAATGCATTTGACCTAGTTTTGAAACAAATTAACGTTCATGCATGTACCAACGATGGCCGAAATGATGGCCAAGAATGAATCACCCGAGATCTTGTTTTGGGTTGGCTGTGCGGGCAGTTTTGATCAACGAGCCCAAAAAATCACAAAAGCATTTGCTCAAATTTTAGATAAAGCCCAAATCAAATATGCCATCTTAGGAAAAGAAGAAATGTGTACCGGAGATCCGGCAAGACGCTCGGGCAATGAATTTCTTTTTCAAATGATGGCCTATAATAACATTCAGGTATTGAATGGCTACGGCATAAAAAAAATTGTAACCACTTGTCCGCATTGCTACAATACATTAAAAAATGAATACCCGGTTTTGGGAGGCAATTATGAGGTCATCCATCACACAACACTCATTCAACAATTGATTGATAATGGTACCATTCAACTGAAAGGAGGCGGATCCTTTGTCGGAAAAAAAATCACCTATCACGATAGTTGTTATTTAGGAAGAACCAATCACATCTATGAAGCACCGCGTCAGGTTCTGGAAGCACTGGATGCCGAACTGGTGGAAATGAAACGCTGTAGAAGCAACGGTTTGTGCTGCGGAGCGGGAGGGGCTCAAATGTTTA